>NZ_JBEXWT010000046.1:0-70606 GCF_040629945.1 Kitasatospora sp. NPDC005856
GGAGAAGCTGAAGGGTCATCCGCTCTTCGCCCACATCACGCTCACCCGCTCGGAGCGTTCGCCGACGGGCCGGGGGCGGCGTCCGGTCGGACCAGGGTGGAGCCGTCCCGGGCGACCCGCTCGTCGGTGCGGCCGATCAGCCAGTCCCGGCTGGGGACGACCAGGCCGGCCGGGGTGAAGGCGATCCGGCGCAGCTCGGACTGCGGGCCGTTGTCCTTGCGCCACATGCTCGCCACGATGTCCACCGCCTCCTGCGGCGTCTCGGCGAACTCCAGGCCGGCGTAGACCGGGGCGCAGGCGTCGAGACCGAGGTCCTGGGCGGTGAGCCGGCGGCCGAGGCGGCGGGTGAAGACCTCGGCGATCAGCGCCGGGGTGGCCCCGCGCGGCTGCTGGCCGCGCAGCCAGCGGGTGACGGAGGTCTTGTCGTAGCGCAGGTCCAGGCCGTGCTCCAGACCGAGCTGGTCGACCCGGCGGGCGAGGCCCGCGTGCGAGAAGCCGGCCTCCTCGATCAGCGCCGCGAGCTGGCCGTTCTGCGGGGCCGTGCCGGAGTGGCCGGGGCCGCGGGACGGGGCGGGCGCGGGCGCCCCGGGGTTCTCGTGCCGGTCGGGTGTGGCCTGCACCGGCAGTCGCAGGTCGTCGGCTTCCGGGGCGTCGGCGGCCAGCGTGTCGGCGGTCAGGGCGTCGGGAGCGTCCGGAAGGGTCCGGCCGACCGTCCCTCGGCGCTGGCCGAGCGGGTCGAGCGGTCCGTACGCCGGGCTGTCGGTTGCAGGCCGTTGGGGCATGTCTGTCAACACCTCTCGGACGTCGCACCGGGCTTCACCAGCACTTCGGCGGCCTGGGGCGGCGCCCCCTGTCGGGAATCGGCGTGAATGTAGCGAGCATTCGGGCGCTATGGGCGGATCTGACCGAGCAATCCACCGAACGGGTGAAGCAACCGCGCCCATTGTGGGGAAGCGAGGCCACCTTGGGTTTGGTCGTCCGGGGTCGAACCGTCGGCCGTTCCGGGGGCTCCTTCAGGGGCCTCCCGGCGGGCCCCTCCGAGGGCGTCTGCGAGGGTCGATCCGCCGTTCGGGCCTCGCTCCGACGTCATGGCGGACAGCACCACAGCTCAGCGGGATGCTGTGGCGGTCCACCACATGGGAGCGGGGCCGCCGGGTTCCTACCGTTCTCGGCCATGGACACCTCTACTGCCCGCCCGCTCGCCGGCCGCACGGCCATGGTCACCGGGGCCGCCTCGGGCATCGGCCGGGCCTGCGCCGAGGCCCTCGCCGGGGCCGGCGCCCGGGTCTACGTCGTCGACCTCGCGGCCGGCCCGGCCGAGGAACTCGCCGAGCGGATCGGCGGCCGCGCGATCATCGCCGACCTCGGCGACCCCGGGGCCGTGGACGCCCTGCCGGACGACGCCGACATCGTCGTCAACAACGCCGGCCTCCAGCACGTCGCGCCGGTGCACGAGTTCCCGCCGGACCGCTTCACGCTGATCCAGCGCGTCATGGTCGAGGCCCCTTTCCGCATCCTGCGCCGCACCCTGCCGCACATGTACGAGCAGAAGTGGGGCCGGGTCGTCAACGTCTCCTCCGTCCACGGCCTGCGCGCCAGCGCCTTCAAGTCCGCGTACGTCACCGCGAAGCACGCCCTGGAGGGCCTCAGCAAGACCGTCGCCCTGGAGGGCGCGCCGTACGGCGTCACCAGCAACTGCATCAACCCGGGCTACGTCCGAACCCCCCTGGTGGAGAAGCAGATCGCCGCCCAGGCGCTCGCCCACGGCATCCCCGAGGAGGAGGTGGTCGAGCGGATCATGCTCGACCGCACCGCCGTGAAGCGCCTCATCGAGCCCGACGAGGTCGCCCAACTCGCCCTCTGGCTCTGCTCCCCCGCCGCTTCCTACATCACCGGCGCCAGCCTCCCCGTCGACGGCGGCTGGACGGCGCACTGAGCGCGGAGGGCTCGGCGGTCCGGCCTCCCCGCTCATAGGGCAGGCGGGCACATTCGACCCCGGGACTGTGTGGGCCACCCACATAGTCCCGGGGTCGGGCGCTTCCTACCTTGTGGCGACATCGTCCCCCGGGTTCTGGAAGTGGTGGCCATGAACGCCCCTGCGCGAGGTACGGCAGCGAGCAGCTCACTCCCGAGAGTGGTGGCTGCGAGCCTGATCGGCACGACGATCGAGTGGTACGACTACTTCCTGTACGGAACGGCCGCGGCGCTGGTGTTCGGGAAGCTGTTCTTCCCGCACAGCGATCCGCTGACCGGGACGCTGCTGTCCTTCCTGACCTACGCGATCGGGTTCGCGGCCCGGCCGCTCGGGGCGCTGGTGTTCGGTCACTTCGGGGACCGGATCGGGCGCAAGAGGCTGCTGGTGGTGAGCCTGCTGCTGATGGGCGGGTCGACCACGGCGATCGGGCTGCTGCCCACGTACGACTCGATCGGGGTCGCGGCACCGGTGCTGCTGACGGTGCTGCGGCTGGTGCAGGGCTTCGCGCTCGGCGGTGAGTGGGGCGGCGCCGTGCTGCTGGTGTCGGAGCACGGGGACCAGCGGCGGCGGGGGTTCTGGGCCTCCTGGCCGCAGGGCGGGGCGCCGGCCGGGAACCTGCTGGCGGCCGGGGTCCTGTCGCTGATGACGGCGGTGCAGTCGGACGCGGCGTTCCTGGCGTGGGGCTGGCGGGTGCCGTTCCTGCTGTCGGCGGTGCTGGTCGTGGTCGGGATGTGGATCCGGCTCGCGGTGGACGAGTCGCCGCTGTTCAAGCAGGCGCTGGCGGCTCGGCACCAGCGGCAGGAGGAGCGCCGGACGGCCGAACGGCTGCCGCTGGTGGAGGTGTTGCGCAACCACTGGCGGGAGGTGCTGGTGGCGATGGGCGCGCGGATGGCTGAGAACATCTCCTATTACGTGATGACGACCTTCGTGCTCACCTATGCCGTCACCCACGCCCACTTCTCCAAGCAGACCGCGCTGAACGCCGTCCTGATCGCCTCCGCGATCCAGTTCACGCTGATCCCGCTCTTCGGCGCGCTGTCCGACCGCGTCGGGCGCCGACCGGTGTACCTGGTGGGCGCGGTCGGGGTGGGCGCCTGGGCCTTCGTGTTCTTCGGGATGGTCGACACCCGCTCCTTCGGCTCGCTGGTCACCGCCGTCACCGTCGGCCTGGTCTTCCACAGCGCCATGTACGCGCCCCAGGCGGCCTTCTTCTCCGAGCTGTTCGCGACCCGGATGCGCTACTCCGGCGCCTCGATCGGCGCCCAGTTCTCCTCGGTGGCGGCCGGCGCCCCGGCGCCGCTGATCGCCACCGCGCTGCTCAAGGACTACGGCAGCTCCACCCCCATCGCGGTGTACGTCGCCATCGCGGCGGTGATCACCGTGCTGGCGGTGCTCTGCGGCCGGGAGACCAGGGGCCGGGACCTCGCGGACGTCGAGGGACTGACGGACCGGGACGGCCGGGAGCCGGACGCCGCCCCGGCCGGAAAGCCCACCACCGCCTGAGGACCGAGCCGATACGATCGCGGTTTCTCGGAACCGACGGAACCGACGCCGATTGGCGGCACGCACCATGAACCACCCCCACGAAAGCGCCGCGCCCGCGCTGCGGCGGCTGCTCGACCTGCTCGCCTCCGGCGCCGCCACCGAGGACTTCGCCGACGTGCTGGCCGACGCCCGCCGCCGCGGGGCGCCGGCCGCCGTCCTCACCGAGATCGACGACGCCACCTGGCAGGCCCTGCGCGTCCACCGCACCCTGCGTCAACACCGGCGCCGAGAAGCCGAGTTGACCGCCCTGTTCGACACCGCCGGGGACCTCGCCGCCTCCCGGGACCTGGACACCGTGCTCCAGGCGATCGTCCGCCGGGCCCGGATGCTGCTCGGGACCGACACCGCGTACCTGACCCTGCCGGACGCGGCCGCCGGCGACACCTACATGCGGGTCACCGACGGCTCGGTCTCCGTCCTGTTCCAGACCCTGCGACTCAGCCTCGGCGACGGCCTGGGCGGGCTGGTCGCGCAGGCCGCCCGCCCGTACGCCACCCCCGACTACCGCACCGACGAACGCTTCCACCACACCGGCACGATCGACGCCGGCGTGCTGGACGAGGGCCTGGTGGCGATCATCGGAGTGCCGCTGCTGCTCGGCGGGCAGGTCATCGGCGTCCTGTTCGCCGCCGACCGCACGCCGCGCGCCTTCTCCCCCGACGAGGTCGCGCTGCTCTGCTCGCTGGCCGCGCACGCCGCGATCGCCCTGGACACCGCCAAGTCGCTGGCCGACACCCGGGCCGCGCTCGCCGAGCTGAACGCCGCCAACGAGCTGGTCCGGGCCCACTCCTCCGCCGTGCAGCGCGCCGAGCAGGCGCACGACCGGCTCACCGACCTGGTGCTGCGCGGCGCCGAGGTGCCGGACGTCTCCGCCGCCGTGGCCGCCCTGCTGGGCGGGGAGATAGCGGTCCTGGACGCCGAGGGCGAACCGCTGGCCGGACGCTCCGCACCCGCCGCCGAACTGGCCGAGGCGGTCGCCGCCTCCCGCGCCGAGGGCCGGTCCGTACGGCACGGCGAGCAGTGGGTCTGCGCGGTGCTGGCCGGACACGACGCGCTCGGCACCCTGGTGCTGCGCGGCCGGCCCGACCTCGACGACGCCGACCGGCGGCTGTTCGAGCGGGCCAGCGTGGTCACCGCGCTGCTCCTGCTGCTGCGCCGCTCGGTCGCCGAGACCGAGAACCGGGTCCGCGGCGAACTGCTCACCGACCTGCTGACCGCCCCCGATCGCGACCCGGCCGGGCTCACCGCGCGCGGCCGCCGGCTCGGCGTCGACCTCGCCCGGCCGCACCTGGTGCTGGTCGCGGAGCCCGCCGACGGGAAGGCCGACGACCGGGGACGGCTGGTCGGCGCGGCCCGGCGCCACCTGTTCGGCTCCCGGGGCGTCAGCGCCGAGCACGCCGAGACGGTGGTGCTGCTGGTACCCGTCGAGAGCGGCGGCACCGACGACCCCGAGGAGAGCGCCCGGCAGGCCGCCGAGCGGCTGGCCCGGCTGGCCGGGTTCCCGGTCACCGTCGGCGCGGGCCGCCCGGCCGCCGGTCCGGCCGCGCTGGCCGCCTCCTACGGCGAGGGCCTGCGCTGCGTCCGGGCGCTGCGGGTGCTCGGCCGCGCCGGCGAGGGCGCGTCGGCCCGGGCGCTCGGCTTCCTCGGCGTGCTGCTCGGCGACGGCCACGACGTGGACGGCTTCGTCGGCGCGACGCTCGGCCCGCTGCTGGCGTACGACGCCCGGCGCGGCACCGAGCTGGTCCGCACCCTGCGCGCCTACTTCGACTGCGGCGGCAGCCTGACCAGGGCCAAGGACGAGCTGCACGTCCACGTGAACACCGTGGTCCAGCGCCTGGACCGGGTCGAGGCGCTGCTCGGACGGGACTGGAACCAGCCGGAGCGGTCGCTGGAGCTCCAGCTCGCGCTGCGGCTGCAACTGCTCGCGGACGGGTGAGAGCGGACGGGTGAGAAGGGCCGGGCGGGCGGCTGCTCACGGGCGGCTGAAGGCGTTCCGGCGGCCGGGGCGTACAGTGGCGAGGTTGGTCTCGAACGCCCGGCAAGGAGCGGCAACCGTGAGCGAGAACGTGCGTTTTGTTCGCATGGGCATAGGTGAGCGGACCGTGCCCTACCAGGAGGCCTGGGAGGAGCAGCAGCGGCTGCACGCGTTGCGGGTCGCGGACGAGATCCCGGACACCGTCCTGCTCCTGGAGCACCAGTCGGTGTACACCATGGGCAAGCGCACCAACCCCGCCGACCTGCCGCTGGACGGCACCCCGGTGGTCGAGGTCAACCGGGGCGGCGAGATCACCTGGCACGGCCCCGGCCAGCTGGTCGGCTACCCGATCGTCAAGCTGCCCGACCCGATCGACGTCATCGCCTACGTCCGCCGCCTGGAGGAGGCGCTGATCCGCACCGCCGGCGGGTTCGGCGTCGAGTCCACCCGGGTCGAGGGCCGCAGCGGGGTCTGGGTGCTGGGCGAGTCCATCCCGGACGCCGTGGTGGACCCGGCGCAGGTGGTGGACATCGGCAGGCTGACCCTGCGGATGGGCCTTCCGCTGGGCATCGACCCGCGCCTGGCCGGCCCCGAGTACGCGCCCTCCAACGCCGGGCAGCGCGGCGACGACCGCAAGCTCGCCGCGATCGGCGTGCGGGTCGCCCGCGGGGTGACCATGCACGGCTTCGCGCTCAACTGCGACCCGGACATGACCTGGTTCGACAAGATCGTGCCGTGCGGCATCCGGGACGCGGGCGTGGCCTCGCTCACCGACGAGCTGAAGCGCGGACTGTCCGTCGCCGAGGCGGCGCCGGTGGTCGAACGGCACCTCGCGGACGTCTTCGCCGAGCTGCCGGAACCGGCCCTCAGCCGCTGACCGCCGGGCGGCACCGGCACACCTTCCGCCGACGGCCGCCGGAAATCCCGACGGCCGCTGGAAAATCCCGACGGCCGCTGGGAATCTACCGACCGGTAGCCATGTTGCCCTGCGATTGCAGGGCGGCAGGCCCGGCGAAGGCCGCACAACCACAGGCGTACCCTGGGGGTACCCCGTCTAGTTCTAGGAGTCGCACGTGTCCGCTGTCGCGCCCGACGGCAGGAAGCTGCTCCGCCTGGAGGTCCGCAACAGCGAGACCCCCATCGAGCGGAAGCCCGAGTGGATCAAGACCCGCGCGAAGATGGGGCCGGAGTACAACGCCCTCCAGTCGCTGGTGAAGAAGGAGGGGCTGCACACGGTCTGCCAGGAGGCCGGCTGCCCCAACATCTTCGAGTGCTGGGAGGACCGCGAGGCGACCTTCCTCATCGGCGGTGACCAGTGCACCCGCCGCTGCGACTTCTGCCAGATCGACACCGGCAAGCCCGCCGAGTTCGACCGCGACGAGCCGCGCCGGGTCGCCGAGTCCATCGTCACCATGGACCTCAACTACGCCACCATCACCGGCGTCGCCCGCGACGACCTGGAGGACGGCGGCGCCTGGCTGTACGCCGAGACCGTGCGCCAGGTGCACGCGATGACCGCCGGCCGCGAGGCCGGCCGCACCGGCGTCGAGCTGCTCATCCCCGACTTCAACGCGGTGCCCGAGCAGCTGGCCGAGGTCTTCTCCTCCCGTCCCGAGGTGCTCGCGCACAACGTCGAGACGGTGCCGCGGATCTTCAAGCGGATCCGCCCGGCGTTCCGCTACGAGCGCTCGCTGGACGTCATCACCCAGGCGCGTGCGGCCGGGCTGGTGACCAAGTCCAACCTGATCCTGGGCATGGGCGAGACCCGCGAGGAGGTCAGCCAGGCGCTGGCCGACCTGGTCGGCGCCGGCTGCGAGCTGATCACCATCACCCAGTACCTGCGCCCCTCGCTGCGCCACCACCCGGTCGAGCGCTGGGTGAAGCCGCAGGAGTTCGTCGAGCTCCAGGAGGAGGCCGAGGAGCTGGGCTTCGCGGGCGTCATGTCGGGCCCGCTGGTGCGGTCCTCGTACCGGGCCGGCCGGCTGTACCGGCAGGCGCTGGAGCGGCGCGAGCAGGCCGCGGTCTGACGGCGTCCCGAGACGGCGTCCTGAGGGCCTCCTGAGGGCCTCCTGGGGGAGGCCGGGTGGAGGCCCGGGCGGATTCCGGGCGGTCCACCGACCGGTTCGAGCCATGGGAAGGGCGGAGCTTCGGCTCCGCCCTTCCGCTTTCACCACGCTTTGACGGCCAGGTCACGGGCTGGTAACACGGGGTGGGGACTCTGGACGCCTGATGGGCGTTGGATTCTTCTCAGCCACGAGAGGAGCTGTTCGGCATGCGGGTCGAGATGCGGATCCGGTCGGTGGGGGCGGCTCTGCGGTTCGCCGAGAGCGTCCTGCTGGCTCCCGGCCAGCGGCACGCGCGCCGCAACGCGTGGGCGGCGGTGTGCGAGAACCGCCGGTACGCGGCGGACCGCCGGCACGACGACGCGGTGGCGCGGGCGGCGGAGCGGCGGCCGGTCCGGCGGTAGGCCCTCGGCGGAACGCTTCGGCGACGTCCCTTCGGCGACGTCCCTTCGGCGGCAGCCCTTCCGCATCCGCGACAGCGCTTCGGAGGTACTCCTTTCGCGGTAACGCTGCGGCACCGCCGAGCCCCCGCCGTCGCTCTGTGCGACGGCGTGCGGGCGCACGGGTCACGGTTGGGGCGAACGGGTACCCGGGCTTGGATATCCCGTACCCGTGCCACGTACCATGAGCGTTATGGCGAGGGAAACATCCGAGAACCCCGGGCGACTGAAGCAGATCCGCCTGGCGTACACCATGACCAAGAAGGTCGACACCAAGATCGGCCTGATCATCGCCGGCGTCGGCCTGCTGACCTTCGGCGTGTTCCTCGCCATCGGCTTCGCGATCGAGCATCCCGTCTACCTCGGCGTCCTGGGCTTCATCGTGGCCGTGCTGGCCATGGCGATCGTCTTCGGGCGCCGGGCCGAGCGCGCCGCGTTCGGCCAGATGGAGGGCCAGCCGGGTGCCGTCGCGGCGGTGCTGAACAACATCCGGCGCGGCTGGAGCTCCAACAGCACTCCGGTCGCGGTCACCCGCAACCAGGACGCGGTCTACCGCGCCGTGGGCCGGGCCGGCATCGCGCTGATCGGCGAGGGCAACCCGAACCGGGTCCGCCAGCTGCTGGTCTCCGAGAAGAAGAAGATGGCCCGCGTGGTCGGCGACGTGCCGGTGCACGACATCGTGGTGGGCAACGGCGAGGGCGAGGTCCCGCTGAAGAAGCTCCAGATCCACCTGATGCGCCTGCCCCGCGCCATCACCCCCAAGCAGGTCACCGAGACCAACGACCGCCTGCGCGCGCTGGGCGACCTGCTCTCCAAGGCGCCGATCCCCAAGGGCCCGATGCCGAAGGGCGCCCGGATGCCCAAGGGCGGCCAGGCCCGCTGACCCTCCCCCTCCCCTGACGACACGAGAACGGCCCCGCCGCGGAATCTCCGCGGCGGGGCCGTTCCGACGTTCGTACGGCTTCGGGTCTCCGGCCCCCGGCCGGATCCGGACCTCAAGCGGGTCGGGACCTCGAGCGGGTCGGGACCTCGACTAGATCCGGACCTCGACCGTGCCGACCGCCTTGTCGTGCAGGCCGCGGGTGTCGCGGTCCCAGACCAGCGGCGGCACCACCAGGCAGAGCAGCAGGGTGCGCAGCAGGACCTGCGGGATGGTCGCTCGGCGGCCGTCCAGCCGGACCACCCGGAGGCCGAACAGGCGCTTGCCGACCGTGGTGCCGGTGGTGGACAGCAGCACGGCCGCGACCACGAAGTACAGCGGGCTGGTCCACAGGTTGGCCTCGGCCTGGTCGCCGCGGGCGATCAGCCCGTACGAGACCAGGGCGACCAGCCAGCCGTCCACGAACAGGGCGCCGATCCGGCGGCCGGGGCCGGCGATCGAGCCGGGGCCCTCCTTGGGCAGCCCGAGGCGCTCGCCGCGGTGGCCGAAGTCGGCGCCCATCTTCTCGGCGGCCGCCCGGGGGCCGTCGATCCACGATCCCAACGCTTCTCTGGTGTCCACGAATCCACACTAACCGGGCTCACGGCGCGCACCGCCACCGGCTCCCCTCCGGCCGGGACATCACCCCCGACCGGGTGAATCACCGTTCCGGGGGCTTCCCAAGTGGTCCAGACCACTTATGGGAGGCCGCCCGGCCGGGCAGGGGGATTTGTACCGTCCCGTACGTCTTTGCCGCCCGCCCGGCGCCCGCGGTTAACATCTAGGAAACGAGCGGGTCACCGTACGGAAACGACCCATTCCTATGGTGAGCCCCAATCGCACGCCGAGGAGGATGGATGTTCAACAACGCCGCCGAAGTGAAGCAGTTCATCCAGGACAACGACGTGAAGTTCGTCGACGTCCGTTTCTGCGACCTGCCGGGCGTCTTGCAGCACTTCTCCGTACCTGCGGCGACCTTCGACCCGTCCGAGATCCTGATGTTCGACGGCTCGTCGATCCGCGGCTTCCAGGCCATCCACGAGTCCGACATGGCCCTGGTGCCGGACCTCGCCACCGCCCGCCTCGACCCCTTCCGGGCCGAGAAGCACCTCAACATCAACTTCTTCATCCAGGACCCGGTCACCGGCGAGGCGTACAGCCGCGACCCGCGCAACGTCGCCAGGAAGGCCGAGGCCTACCTCGCCTCCTCCGGCATCGCCGACACCGCGTACTTCGGGCCCGAGGCCGAGTTCTACGTCTTCGACTCGGTCCGCTTCGAGACCAGCGCCAACGCGTCCTTCTACCACATCGACTCGGAGGCCGGCGCCTGGAACAGCGGCGCCGCCGAGGGCGACGTGCGCGGCTACAAGGTCAAGTACAAGGGCGGGTACTTCCCCGTCCCGCCGGTCGACCACTTCGCCGACCTGCGCGCCGAGATGTCGCTGGAACTCGCCAAGGCCGGGCTGGAGGTCGAGCGCCAGCACCACGAGGTCGGCACCGCGGGCCAGGCCGAGATCAACTACAAGTTCAACACCCTGCTGCACGCCGCCGACGACCTGATGCTGTTCAAGTACATCATCAAGAACGTCGCCTGGCGCAACGGCAAGACCGCCACCTTCATGCCGAAGCCGATCTTCGGCGACAACGGCTCGGGCATGCACGTCCACCAGTCGCTGTGGACCGAGGGCACCCCGCTCTTCTACGACGAGCAGGGCTACGCCGGGCTCTCCGACACCGCCCGCTACTACATCGGCGGGCTGCTGCGGCACGCCCCCTCGCTGCTGGCCTTCACCAACCCCTCGGTGAACTCCTACCACCGCCTGGTGCCGGGCTTCGAGGCCCCGGTCAACCTGGTCTACTCCCAGCGCAACCGCTCGGCCGCGATCCGCATCCCGATCACCGGCTCCAACGCCAAGGCCAAGCGCATCGAGTTCCGCGCGCCCGACCCGGCCTCCAACCCCTACCTGGCCTTCGCCGCCATGCTGATGGCCGGCCTCGACGGCATCCGCAACAAGATCGAGCCGCTGGAGCCGGTCGACAAGGACCTCTACGAACTGGCCCCCGAGGAGCACGCCAACGTCCCCCAGGTGCCCTCCTCCCTCCCCGCCGTCCTGGACGCCCTGGAAGCCGACCACGAGTACCTCCTCGCCGGCAACGTCTTCACCCCGGACCTCATCGAGACCTGGATCGACTACAAGCGCACCAACGAGATCGCCCCGATCGCGCTCCGCCCCCACCCGCACGAGTTCGAGCTGTACTACGACCTGTAGAAAGCCCCTGACCTGCGGGAACGCGCCCCTTCGCGGGTGCGCTCCCGCAGGTCGACGCCTGGTTCAGCCCTCCGCGTCCGCGATCCGGTAGCCGACCGTCGGCACGGTGGTGATGGCCGGGGGCTGCCGAGTTTGCGGCGCAGTCGGCCGATGGTGACGGCGACGGTGTTGGTGAACGGGTCGGCGTGCTCGTCCCAGACCTGCTCCTCGTAGGCGTTGACGTCGAGCTTGGCCGCGGCCGCCTCGTCCCGCGGTCGCGGGCCCGCGGGGCCGGCAGGTCCACCGGGCGGGCGGTCCGACGGGGGCCGGGCCGGCCGCCCGGTGCGTGCTGTCCGGGGGTCAGCGGGAGTCGTGGGTGTGGTGCTGCGGGAGGTCGGGGTCCCTGGGGGTGAAGGCGGTGGCCCAGGGGGTGATGGTTTCCAGGAGCCCGCGGGGGGCGGGTTGCGGGGGGAGGGGTTCGGCGGCGCGGAGCTGGTCGATGCTCGCGGTCATGCCGGTCTTGAGGCGCGGGGTCAGGGGCTTCTCGATCAGGCGGTGGACCAGCCAGGAGGCGACGAGCATGCCGGTGGTGACGACGGCGACCGCCGGCCAGGGCTTGATGTCGCGCTCGTGGAGGGCGCGCAGGGCCGTCCAGCCCATGGTCTCGTGGAGCAGGTAGAGCGGGTAGGTGAGGGCGCCGGCGAAGGTCAGCCAGCGCCACTGGATCCGGGAGCCCCAGCCCATGGCCACCACGATCATGACGAGGTAGGAGAAGCTGGTCAGCAGGACCGCGGGCCAGGTCGGCAGGTCGGTACGGCCGAGGAAGGGGTTGATCTCCTTCTGGTGCTGGATGGTGAACAGGACCGAGAGGATCCAGCTGATCCCGACGATGCCGAAGAGCATCAGGTTGGGGCCGTACCGGTGGACCAGGTAGAGCGCCAGGCCGGCGACGAAGAACGAGGAGACCTGCGACATCGCGAAGAAGTCGAGCACCGGCCACTTGGTGCTCGCCGAGACGATGCCCGCGACCGTCCAGATCGAGCAGAAGGCCACGATCCGCCGGTAGGTCACGCCCCGCCAGACCACGATGGCGAAGAGCAGGTAGAAGCGCAGCTCGATCCAGAGCGTCCAGTAGACGGCGTCGACGTCCTTGATGCCCAGGCCCTCCTGGAACATCGTCAGATTGGCGAGCACCTGCTCCGAGGGGAGCGGCTGGCGTACGAGCGGCCAGAGCGCCACGACCGCGGTGGTGAGCAGGACGGCGAACCAGTACGCGGGGTAGAGCCGGATCACCCGGGAGCGGACGAAGTCGCCCACCGGGCGGCCCCAGCTGCTCATGCAGATCACGAAGCCGCTGATCACGAAGAACAGGCAGATGCCGGTCCACAGGTAGGCGCCGAGGAAGGAGGCGCGGTGGAACACCTGGTCGACCGGCTTGCCCCAGGCACTGTCCTCGGGCTTGGTGCCGCCGCCGTAGCCGACGTAGTGGTGGAAGACCACCATCAGCGCGGCCAGGATGCGCAATCCGTCCAGGACGGCGAGACGGCCGCCCCTGGCGGACTTGCGGCGGCCCGAGGAACCTGGTCGTTGCCGGGGGAAAATGCTCACGGCAGAAGATAGCGCACAGACGTTCAATTGCCCGTGCAGGCCCGGGTTGCCCACGGGGGCGGGGTGGGGGGTGAGGTCCGCTCAGTCGGGGAGGCGCGGCGGCACCGTCCGGACGACGGCCAGCGAGGCCACCGCGGCCGCGTAGCCGAGCAGTGCGCCCGCCGCGACGTCCCCCGGGTAGTGCACGCCGGTGTGGACCCGGGAGTAGCCGACCCCGACCGCCAGCGCGCCGAGCGGTAGCGCCAGCGGCGGCAGCAGCACACCGATCGCGGTGGCGAAGGCCGTCGCCGAGGCCGTGTGCCCGGACGGGAAGGAGGCCGACTCGGGCATCGACACCTGCCGGGCGACGGCCACCCGCGCCAGCTCCCGGTCGGGCCGGGCCCGGTGGACCAGTTGCTTCCCGACCAGGTTCGCCGCCACCGAGGCCAGTGCCACGGCGCCGACCCCCGCCACCGCCGCCTGCCGGGGCCGGCCCGGCCGCAGGGCGAGCAGGGCGGCGACGGCCAGCGAGATCTTCGAGTGGTCTGCCGCCCGGGAGAGCCGGCGCAGCGCGGTGTCCAGGGTCGGGGTGGGGGTGGCGGCGACGGCCGCGTAGACGGCTCCGTCGAGCGCCCGCAGGTCGGTGAGGACGGCCTCGACCGGCGAGAGCGCGGGAGCGGGTGTGGGAGGGGGTGCGGGAGAGGCGGCGGGAGAGGCGGCGGGCGGGGAGGCGTCGCGGTCCGGGTCAGTCACGGGTCGGCCTCTCGGCGGTCGGGTCATCGGAGCGAGCAGCGGAGCTGGAACCGGAGCCGGGGCCGGTGCGGCCGAGCGCGAGGGCGGCCAGCCTGCGCCAGTTCACGGACGGCACCGGGGCGGGAACGCCCGGGCGGTCGCGCGGCACCAGGACCCGCAGGGCCCGCGGGCGCAGCGTGCACACGACCGGGACGGGCATCCGCAGCGTCTCGCCGTCGACCGCCACCGGGATCTCCTCCTCGTCCGCGGTCACCTCCACCCGCCGTGCGGTCAACGCGCTCAGCCCGGTGGACTGCGTGCCGCGCACGGCCAGGTCCGCGGCCTGCGCCGCGCCCTCCACCCGGATGCCCAGGACGCCGAGCAGGCCGGCGTCGAGCCGGGGCCGGCGGCCGCCGATCCCGAGGTCGTCGGTCGAGCCGTACGGGTTGTTGCTCACCAGCAGCGCCTGCTGGGCGGTGAGCACGGTGGTGTCGGCCCTGACGTCGACCCGCCGGACGCCCTCGCCGACCAGCAGGTCCGGCAGCAGGCCGAGCGCGGTACCGGCCTTGGCGTCGCGGTACTCGGGGCGCTGCACGACGTCGGCGTACACCCCGAAGGAGACGGTGTTCACGAAGGCCCGGCCCGCGACCTCCCCGAGGTCGACCCTCAGCTCCTCGCCGTCGGTCAGGGCGTCCAGGCAGCGGGAGGGGTCGTTGCGGTCGAGGCCGAGGTCCATGGCGAAGTGGTTGCGGGTGCCCGCGGAGACCACCAGGAACGGCAGGTCGTGCTCGGCGGCGACGGCCGCGACCAGCGCCTGGGTGCCGTCGCCGCCCGCCACGCCGAGCAGGTCCGCGCCCTCGGCCACGGCCGTGCGGGCCAGTTCGGCGACATCGGCGGGGGCGCCGGGGTCGAGCAGCACCACCCGGGCTCCGAGGCCCTCCGCCCGCTCGACCAGGCCGAAGCGGCCGACCTTCCCGCCGCCGGACTTCGGGTTCATGATCAGGACCGGTCGCCGCGGCCGGGCCGCGGCATGCGCCCGCATCGCCGGCTCCGCGCCGGCCCGGCGCAGCGCGGCGCGGGCGAGGGCCAGCGCGACGGCCCAGACCAGGACGAGGACCAGGGCCGTCAGCCACAGGCGGTGGTGGGCGAAGATCACCAGCACCGCGACCGGCGCCGCGATCGCGACGAGCAGCCCGAACAGCCGGACCGCGCCCCGGTAGGCCAGGAACCACCAGACGCCGGCGGCCCCGACGACCAGTCCGAGCAGCCCGGCCGCGAGCACCAACAGCCCACCCTCCCCCAGCGCGAACAGCAGCACCCCCACGGCCCCCGCGGCCGCCAGCAGGGCGCAGCGGGCGAGCAGCGGCGCGCTCGCACCGCCGCCGGTGCCGGTCGTCCGTGTCCCGTCGATCTCGTCCTCCCGTGCCGCGCTCCCGGGGCCGTCCGCCGCTGGGCCCGGTCGTTGCCTGCAGCCTGCGCACTCCCGTGCCCGGAGGCATCCCGGCGGGCCCGTCCGGGTGACCGGGCGGCGGCAGGCGACGGGAGCGCGGCACAGGTGACCGGGCGGCGGCGGGAGACGGGCGGCGGCGGCCGGGAGCGCGGAAAAGCGGTTGCCGGGCCGGGTTGGATGAGGGCATGGGACAGAGGGCGAAGGTCACCCCGACGGTGTACGTGTCGGTGGACGTGGAGGCGGACGGTCCGATCCCGGGGCCGTACTCGATGGTGAGCTTCGGGGCCGTGGTGGTCGGGTGGCACGACGGGGAGGGGTTCCGGCGGCCGGCCGCGGGGGCGGCGGCGTTCTACCGGGAGCTGCGGCCGATCAGCGCGGAGTACGACCCGCAGGGCCGGAGGGGCCCATAGCGCTGGACGACGCCCGGGAGCAGGCGGAGCTGTTCGCGAACCTGTGGGAGTGGCCCGGGGCTACGGAACGTCCGGAGTGAGGGCGAGGACGGCGAGATCGTCGGCGAGCAGGCCGGCGTACCGGTGGACGTCCTGGGCCAGGAAGGAGACCACCCGGTCGGGGGCGGTGGTGCCGAGGGCGGCGAGGCGGACGGCCAGCGGGTAGAAGGCGCCGCTGGAGTCGCGGGCCTCGCTGACGCCGTCGGTGTAGAGCAGCACGGTGTGGCCCGGGGGCAGCGCCACGGCGATCGCCTTGCTGCGCTCGCCGGCGGGGCCGAGGTGGCCGAGGCCGAGCGGGAGCTCGTCGGCGCCGGACATCGGGGTTATGCCGCCCCCGCCGAGGAGCAGCGGGGTGGTGTGACCGCGGTTGACGATCTCCACGCAGTCCGAGCCGGGCCGGTACTGGAGCAGGACGGCGGTGACGAACAGCTCGTCGTCGCCGCGGTCGGCGGCGTCGCGCAGCACCGCGCGGTCCAGCTGGTCGGCGAGTTCGACCAGCCCGGGGGTGTCGTACGCGGCCGCCCGGAACGCGCCGAGGACGTCGGCGACGGTGCGGACCGCGCCCAGGCCCTTGCCCCGGACGTCGCCGAGCAGCACCCGCACGCCGAAGCGGGTGTCGCACACCTCGTACAGGTCGCCGCCGACCAGTACGTCGGCCTGGGCCGGGCGGTAGAGCCCGGCCACCCGCAGCCCGCCGGCCCGCTCGGGCACCGGGCGCAGCACGGTGCGCTGCAGGGTCTCGGCGACCGTACGGGCCTGGAGCAGGTTGCGGTTCTGCCGGGTGCGCTGCCAGGACAGCGCGGTGCCCATGACGCCGGAGAGCAGGGTGGCGATGTAGACCCAGACGTGGTGCTGCTCATTGACGTGGCCCGCGCGCAACGCCAGGACGAGCTGGAGCGCCAGCGAGCCGACCGTGGTGACGGCGGTCAGCGCCGGGCCGTAGCTGAACGCGGCCACCACGGGCAGCGCGGTGAGCAGGAAGCCTGCGGCGACGGCGTCCGGGACGACGGCCTCGGCGACCAGGTCCAGCACCAGCAGGACCACCGGCAGCCAGGGCACCCACCGCGGCACCTCGGGCTCCAGCGCCGCGGGGCGCTGCGGGCGGGGTGCTGTGGGCACGGTGGGACCTCCTGGCAGGTGGCCGCTCCGGGGCATCGGTCCGGATCGGCCGCTTTCGTCCCTCCATGCTCTCCCACGGACGGCCCAGCCACGAACGGCCGAACGTCCCGGGCTCCGGGGCCGGAAGAGCCGATCCCCCGACCCCGGGGGGCCGCGCGTCAGCGGACGATCACCGGCAGGGTCTCGAAGCCTCGCAGCACCAGGCGGTCGCGCCGGGTCGGGACGCCGCCGGGGGCGAGCCGGGGGAAGCGGTCGAGCAGGGCGGGCATCGCGACCTCGGCCTCCAGCCGGGCCAGCTGGGAGCCCAGGCAGAAGTGGGTGCCGCCGCCGAAACTGAGCGGCTGGCTGTCGGTACGGGCCGGGTCGAACACCTCGGGGCGCTCGTACCGCGCCGGATCGTGGTTGGCCGAGCCGATCAGCAGGGTCACCCCGTGGCCGGGCGGGATCGGCAGGCCCTCAACGGCCAGGCCCGCTTCCAGGGCGACCCGGCCGGTGACCTGGACCGGGGAATCGAAGCGCAGCACCTCGTCGGTGAACCCGGCCGGGGTGATCGCGCCGCTGCGCAGGCCGGCGGCCGCCTCGGGGTGGCGGAACAGCAGGGCCAGGCCGTTGCCGAGCAGGTTGGTGGTGGTCTCGAAGCCGGCCACCAGCAGCAGGACAAGGTTGGCCAGCAGTTCCTCGGCGGAGAGCCGCTCGTCGTCCGCGGCGGCGATCCGGGCCAGGTCGGTGACCAGGTCGTCCTGCGGGCGGGCCAGGCGCTCGGCGGCCAGCTCGGTGAAGTAGCGGGCCAGCTCGTCGGCGGCCCCGTCGGCGGCGGCCAGCTCGTCCAGGTCCTGAATGATCTCCAGCGCGACGGTCAGGTCGGAGGCGAGGCCGCGGAAGCGGTAGCGGTCCTGTTCGGGGACGCCGAGCAGCTCGCAGATCACCCCGACCGGCAGCCGGAAGGCGAAGGCGTCCATGAAGTCCACCGGCGAGCCGTCGCCGCCCTGCTCGGCCATCCCGTCCAGCAGCCGGTGGACCGCCGCCTCCACGGCCGGGCGCAGCGCGGCGACCCGCCGGGCGGTGAACACCGAGGCGATCAGCGAGCGGACCCGGGGCTGGTCGGGGGCGTTGCGCTGGAGGATCGAGCGGCCGAACAGGGCGAGCGAGGAGTGCGCGGCGTACTCGGGGGCCAGGCCGGCCATCATGTCGGCGGTCGCCACGCCGAAGGCGGGGGTGCGCAGCACCTTGTTGACCGCCGCGTAGCCGCTCACCAGGAACATGCCGTCCCCGGCCGGGGCCACCGGGCCCAGCTCGCGGGCGCTGGCGTACAGCGGGTACGGATCGGTCCTGACCTCCGTGGTCATCAGCTGTTCGATGATCTTCGCGCCGTCCATCCGGTGCTCCCCTCCCGAGATCACGCTTCCTGCCCGGTCAACCGCCCGTGGGTGCGGCGGAGTTCCCGTGCGGACCGGACGGCGCCGCGGGGCGGGCCGAACCGCGCGGCGGCGAGGCCCATCGCGCGCGGCGGCGAGGCGAACCGCGAACCGGGGCGGGCGGGCACGGGCGGCTCGGTAGGGTGGCCGGCATGGAGATCTGGATCAACCCGCGGTGCAGCAAGTGCCGGACCGCGCTCGGCGAGCTGGACGGCGCCGGGGTCGAGTACACCGTGCGGCGCTACCTGGAGGAGCCGCCGACCGCGGCCGAGCTGGTGCGGGTGCTGGAGCGCCTGGGCCTGGAGCCGTGGGACATCACCCGCACCGACGAGCAGGTCGCGAAGGACCTGGGGATGAAGGGCTGGCCCCGTGAGGCGGGCGAGCGGGACCGCTGGATCGCGGCGATGGCCGAGCACCCGATCCTGATCCAGCGCCCGATCATCACCGCGGACGACGGTCACGCCGTCGTGGCCCGCACCCCCGAGGCCCTCAAGTCCGTTCTGCCGTAGGTCGGTTGCCGCCGAATCGGCCGGTCAGTGGACCTGGATCCGCTCGACCGGCCGACCGGGGCGCCAGTTGAACACCAGCAGGTGGTCACCCTCCACGGTGGTGTGCACCACCTGGTCGAGCTCCAACCGGAAGGCGTGGAACGGGCCGGGCGGCGGCGCCTCCGGCAGATCGGCGGCGAAGGCGGCGAGTTCGGTCTCGTCGGTGATCTCCACCGCCCGGCCGGAGACCTTGGAGTCCCCGCCGGCCATGGTCTCGTCCCCCGGGTGCGCGTGCAGGGCGTAGCGGGCGTCGCGCTGGAGGTCACGTGCCTTGACCGCGCCGTACATCGACCCGATCCAGAGGTCGGCGCCGACGAAGTCGACCTCCGTGCCGCTCACCCGGGGCGATCCGTCCTTGCGCAGCGTCGCCAGGACGTGGTGCTTGTTCGCCTCGAACCGGGCCCGGACCAGGGGCGCCAGATCGGGGGCCTCGTGCTCGAAATCCTGCCAGGTAGCCATGGCGCCAGTCTGGCACCCGGCACCGACAACCGCCGGGCGCGGACGACCGGACGGCCCGACGACCGGACGGAACGGGGACGGCGGACAGGAGACGGCGGACGGGAGACGAAGCGCGCGGGGCGGGCGGACGGGCCGGCCCCCGCGGACCAGCGGTGCCCGGCCGTTGTCGGTGGCCGGTGCCAGACTGGCGGGGTGACCACCACGACCACGTACATCGCCTTCCTGCGGGCCGTCAACGTCGGCGGCCGGACGGTGAAGATGGAGCGGCTGCGGGCGCTCTTCGCCGAGCTCGGGCTGGGCGACGTCCGCTCCTACATCCAGAGCGGCAACGTCTTCTTCACCACCGACGAGCCGGACCGCACGGCACTGACCGGGCGGATCGAGGAGCACCTGGAGCAGGCGCTCGGGTACCCGGTGCCGGTGCTGCTGCGGACGGTGGACGAGGTGGCCGCCCTGCTCGCCGCCGAGCCCTTCCGGGGCATCGAGGTGACACCGGACGTCCGGCTGGTCGTCGCCTTCCTCTCCGAGCCGCTGCCGGCCGGGTTCGCCCTCCCGCACCGCTCGCCGAAGGGCGACGTCGAGGTGATCGGCGCCGACCCGGGGGCGGCATACGTGGTGATCCACCTCCAGGACGGCAAGTGGGTCACCAAGGACATGTTCGGCAAGGCCTACCGGGGCACGGTCACCTCCCGGTTCCTGCACACCACGGCGAAGATCCTGGCCGCCGCCCGCAAGGCCTGACGGCCCGCACGACGCCGGGAACGGGCCCGGGTGCACGGCCGGAACGGGCCCGGGTGCACGGCCGGAACGGGCCCGTCGAACACGGCGGGAACGGGCCCGGAGCCACGGCCGGAACGGGCCCGGAGCCACGGCCGGAACCCGCGGAACCGCCCGGCCGGAAAGGGCGTCTGGACTGCCGTGACGTACGAACCCCGCGCCCGCGCACGGCGCGACCTGGACAGCCGGAGCCGGCCGCGCCGACAATTCGGCCATGACGCCTCCTGAGCTGCCCACCGGCGCGGCCGGTCCGACCGGCGCGGACCGCCCCTCCGACGCCGAGCGGGACCGGGCGCTCGGGGTGCTGCGGGACGGCGCGGGCAGTGGACGGCTCTCGCACGAGACCTTCCTCGGCCGGATGGACATCGTCCTGCAGGCCACCAGCCGCGGCGAGTTGGACGCGGCGGTGGCCGGACTGCCGACCGGCGGGCCGGTCGAGCGCCTGGTGCTGCGCACGGTCGGCCGGGTGTCCGCTTTCGGCGACCGGCTGGGCCGGGCCTGGCGCACCGAGCGGCTGCCGGGGCTGAGCCTGCCGCAGGCCGGGGCGGGGCAGTTGACGATCGGCCGGCTCCCCGGCTCGGGGCTGCGGCTGCACGACGCCTCGGTGTCCCGGCACCACGCCGAACTGCGCCACGAGCAGGACGGCTGGGTGCTGTACGACCTCGGCTCGACCAACGGCACCCATGTGAACGGGCGGCGGATAGCGGGCGGCGTACGGGTCCGGCCGGGCGACCAGGTGCGGTTCGGGAACCTGGAGTTCCGGCTCGCCGCGTTCTGACCGGCGTCGCACCGGCTGTCCGCCCGGTGGCCCGGCCGGACCCGCCACCCCGGCCCTCCGGGTCAGTGCGGGAACTGCCGGGGCGGCCGCTGACGCGGCAGCTCGTCCTGGAACTCCGCGATGACGGTGGCGATCTGACGCATCACCACGGTCCGCTCCAGCCGGTCCAGGTACCGGTGCTCGGCGGCCAGCGCCTCGACGGTGACGCCGAAGTAGAGCGTCATCAGCGGGTTGATGAAGAGCTGCTCGCCCTTGGTCCGCTCGGTGAAGCGGACGTCGCCGAACTCACCGCGCAACGCCGCCGCCACCGAGCCGTTGACGATGCTGGGGTGCTCCGGGAAGGCGGCCCTGGCGTGCTCGACGGCGTCCAGGTAGAGCACCCCCTCCCGGCTGTCGCGCGGGATGGAGAAGGCGCCGAGGTAGCCGCCGGCCCGGTCGAGCCCGGCGAGGTTCTCCAGCACCAGCGAGTGGTTGACGCCGTGGTGGGCGTCGATGCCGAAGCCGAGGCAGGCGACCAGCCGCTCGGGCACCTCGGACAGGCCGGCCACCGCGGCCAGGCTCGCCATGTCCTCCTCCGGCGTGCCGAGTCCGACCTCGTCGCCGCGCATCAGGATGTCGGTGCCGCCGTCCACCAGCAGGATCGCGTCCACGCCCAGGCGGGCGACCAGCGCACGGTAGGCCTTGCGCAGCGGCTGCACGCCCACCGACGGAAAGGCCCACACGGTGTCGGGCATCCGGTGCCGGTTCAGCCAGCGGGCCAGGGTGCGTTCCGGGAAGTAGCCCTCAGGGGCGGCGGTGTCCGGCTCGATCCGGGCCACGTCGGGCTCCACCCAGACGTCGGGGGGCAGACCGTAGAGGTGGCTGAAGGAGAGGCTGGCCAGGTGCACCTCCTTGCCCGCGGCCCGCAGGGCGAGGGCGATCGGCAGCCCCGCGTACACGTCGAAGCCGCCGCCGGCTCCGGCGATCAGGATGCGCTCGGCGGCCAGCAGCCGGGTGATCAGCGGTGGTTGCAGCAGAGAGGTCACCGGCGGACGGTAGCAGGGCGGCGGTGGGACGGCGTCGCCGGGGAGCGCGGTCACCGTCGGGGCGGGCGCCGGGGAGCGCGTGGCCGTCACCGGGGCGGGCGCCGGGGAGCGCGTGGCCGTCACCGGGGCGGGCGCCGGGGAGCGCCCGGCGACGGTCAGTCCCGCTCGACGTGCAACTCGGCGTAGTGGTCGGCCTTGCTCGTCTTGCGCAGGATGATCCTGACGCCGCCGACGGAGGTCTCGGCGTCCTTGGTGGCGGTCTTCCGGGCGTCGCCGATGGTCACCTCGGCCGAACTGTCGCCGATGTGGCCGACGGTCAGCTCCATCGGCTTGTCGCCGCCGAAGACCTTGACGGTCTTGGTGCCGCCGGCCTCGTCGGTCGTGATGCCGACGGTGCACTTGTGGTCGTCCAGGCAGAGGGCCACGCCGCCCTCGCAGGCGGTCAGTCCGGCGCCGAGCACCAGGACGGCGCCGGCGGCGAGGAGCGCGGGGCCGCGCCGGAGGCGGGTCCCGGGGCGGGTGCGGTACGGGCGGGGGGTGCTGCGCGCTGTGGTCATGCGGTCGACGGTACGGCGGCGGGAACGGCCGGCCATCGACCGTCGGCGTGACGCCTTCCCTGGCCCGGCCCGGAGCGGCCGGGGCGGCTCGACCCCGAGAGCGGTGGGTCGAATCCCTTAGGGGGAATGGGGAGTTGGGCATTCTGTCGGCGCTGCCGCCTGGCCCGGCACAGGCCAGAGGCTCCTGCCGGAGGCATATGCCACGCGCGTAGATCAACGGCCTGCGGAGAGACCCGTGGTCAGTCGGCGAAGTGCCCCAGGCCGCCGAAGCCGAAGGCGGTGCCGTCGGCTTGACCGTCCACCGGGCCCCACAGCGGCGAGGTGCAGCGCTGGTACGTCGCGTGCCAGTGCGGCCAGTTGCGGGCCACGTCGTCGTCGCAGTCGGCCAGCAGCCGCTCGACCAGCTCGGGCTCCACGCCTTCCAGGAGCCAGGCCAGCGCGTCCGCCACGCCCGGACCGTCGGCCAGCCGCAGCAGGTCCAGCAGCTCGCCCAGCCCGCCGAGCCGGGAGCCGTCCGTGATCACCCGCTCCATCCGGGGCAGCAACTGCCGCTCCTCGATCCGCAGATGGGTCTCCAGCCGGGCCGCGAGATCCTCCATCGCGTACGCGACCGGCCAGGCGCTGCCGGTGTCCCGGCTGGCGATCCGCACCAGCGTGGTGACCCGGGTGAAGGAGTGGTCCAGGTTGTGGTGGTCGTCCTCCAGCCAGTTGAGCAGCAGCCGCAGCTCGGGCGCGAAGCGGCGCACGATCGGCCACAGCCGGGTGTCCTGCTGCTCGTGGTGGCAGGTGAGCATCGCGGTGATGAAGTTCCAGTGCCGCAGCAGGGCCTCGCCCTTGTCGTCCTCCTCGGGCTGGAGCAGCCGCAGCGCGTTGGGCAGCCGGGCGAGGTCCCGGCGCAGCGCGGCGTGCACCAGGCGCAGCCCGGCGAACCGCAGAGTGGCGGGCTCGTCGGCCGCGGCCCGTCCGTACGGGGCCGCGGCCAGCGAGTCGGTTCCGGACACACCCTGGGCGGGCACGGTGGGGGTGGTGACGGGCTGGGGCACCAGGTGGATCGGCATGGCACTCTCTTCACGGCTTGGGGCACGGCGGGTGGTGGCGGCCGGTGAGGACCGCCCCAGCCAAGGTGCTCGCAGTCGATCAGAAGCGAATCAATGTCCGATTGACGCGCAGGTCACGGGCCTGCGGACGGGCGGCGCAACCGTCCGGCGGGCCCCGGCGACCACCGCGCCCACCGGCGGGCCCGCCGGATGCGGGACCGCCGGAAGCAGGACCGCCGGCGTCGGGAGCGCGAACGCGTCCCGGCACCGGCGGTACGGGTGAGGGCGGAAGGCCCGGCGGTGGGAGAGGGCCGCGGCCTCAGTCGGCCGCGGGCCCCGCCAGGTGGGCCGTGAGCCACACCAGGGTGTCCGGGATCATCTTCTTGAAGTCCGAGGTCAGGTGCTTGCCGCCGGGCTGCTCGTGGTACTCCAGGCTCACCGGCGGGACGGCCTTCGCCACCCAGCTCTTGACCACCTTGGTCTCGTACGGGTTGGCGCCGCCCGCGGTGACCAGCATGCTCACGTCGGCCTTGCCCTGGGCGACCAGCACGTCCGGGTTGTTGGCCGCGTGCTCGGCGTCGTGGCCCTTCCACAGCCCGGAGTCCGGGATGAAGTAGCCGTCGATCGGCACCGCGGCCTTGTAGACCTGCGGGTACTGGAGCGCGAGCTTGGCGCTGCAGAAGCCGCCGGTGGAGGCGCCCATCACGCCCCAGCCGTCACGGCCCTTCACGGTGCGGAAGTTGGCGCGGACGAAGTCCGGGATGTCCTCGGCCATCCAGGTGCCCATCTTGGGCTGGCCCGGGATGTCGGAGCAGTCCAGCGCGTTCTTCTCGTCGCTGTTGAAGTTCTGCACCGGCATGATCATGATGAACGGGTGGGACTTGCCCTCCTTGACCAGCCGCTCGTTCTCCTCCTGGATCGGCAGCTGGTTGTCGGTCCAGGTGTTGTAGCCGTTGCTCTGGCCGCCGGCGAACAGGGTGAGCACCGGGAAGCCGGTCTTGGCGAACTTGGGGTCGTTGTACTCGGGCGGCAGCCAGACCCAGACCTGGCCGGTGACTCCGGACTTCGCGCCGGTCACCTTGGTCATCATGATCGGGCCGGCGCCGGTGTCCCGGACCTTGTTGAGGGCGGCGGCGGGCCCGGTGGGCATCAGCACCTTGCCGGAGGAGGCCGTCGCGCTGCCGGTCGCGGCCGGGGTGGTGCCGGTGGCGCTCGGGCTGCCCGCCGAGCTGCTGCCGCCGGCCGGGGTGGCGTTCGCCGTGGCGCTGTCCCCCTTCCCACCGCCGGAACTCCCGCAGGCCGCGAGCGAGGCGGCCAGGGCGAGCACGGCGGCGCCGGACAGGACGGCGCGGGAACGGGACGACTGCCTAAGCACGGTGAGGACTCTCCGACCGATGTCGCGCCCGGTCCGTCTGACCGGGCGGCGGCCCCCCGGTGGGGCCGGACAGACCCGGGGGCACGGCGCTGGTGCGTCCCCCGGAGCGATGGCGCGCCGCCCCTCGCGGGGGTGCGCCTTCCTGCGATCTTATGACGTGGGCCGGGGTGGCCCGGTTGCGCGGTGGCCACCGGAAATCCAATGTTTGTTCGCGATCGGGTAAAAGCCTCCGTCGCTCCCCCCGGTCGGCGGGGGCCGGATGGCGGGGGTGGCCGCCGGACTCCCGTCGGGCCGTCCGGATTTTGGTGGCTTTGACCAGTGACGGCGGGCCGCCGATCCGCGACGATCTCCGGAGCACGCCCGAGGCCGACCGGGAACAGTCATCGAGGAGGGTGCCATGCACCAGCGGATCGCCGTCGTCACCGGAGCCGGGAGCGGCGTCGGCCGGGCCGTGGCGGTCGAACTGGCCGCGGCGGGCTGGCGGACGGTGCTGGCCGGCCGGCGGGCCGGGCCCCTGCGGGAGACCGCCGGGCTCTGCGCCGCACCGGCCGACGTGGTGCCGACCGACGTCACCGACCCGGACGCGGTGGACGCCCTGTTCGCCGCGGCCGCCGGACGTCACGACCGGGTGGACCTGCTGTTCAACAACGCCGGCGCCTTCGGCCCGGCCGTCCCGCTGGAGGAGCTGTCCGTCGAGGACTGGCGGGCCGTGGTCGACCTCAACCTGACCGGCGCCTTCCTCTGTGCCCGGGCCGCGTTCCGGCAGATGAAGGCGCAGGACCCGCGGGGCGGCCGGATCATCAACAACGGCTCGATCTCCGCGCACGTCCCGCGTCCGCACTCGATCGCCTACACCGCGACCAAGCACGCCGTCACCGGCCTGACCAAGTCGCTGTCGCTGGACGGCCGCCCGTACCGGATCGCCTGCGGGCAGATCGACATCGGCAACGCGGCGACCGACATGACGGCGGCGATGGGCGCGGGCGTGCGGCAGGCGGACGGCCGGATCGCCCCCGAGCCGACCATGGACGTGGCCGACGTGGCCCGCACCGTGCGGCACATGGCCGGGCTGCCGCTGGAGGCCAATGTGCAGTTCGCCACCGTGATGGCGACGGCCATGCCGTACATCGGGCGGGGGTGACGGACGGCCGCGGCCACTCGGCCCCGCGGCCCCTCCCCCGGAGCCGGGCGGGCCCAGCCCAGCCCGGCCCGGCCGCCGACACGGCCGCCGACACGGCGAATCCCCGCCGGAGCGTTCCGACGGGGATCCGGGACGGACCGGGGCCCGCGGCTCACGGCCGCCAGGTGTCGTTCAGCGTGACCGTCCCGCCCGAGGGCACCGTCGCCGTCCGGTTGGCGCCGGACTCCCAGGTCACCGCGCCGCTCGCGTCCTTGCGGACGTACTTGTACTGGAAGGAGGTGCCGGCCGGCAGCGACAGCGCCAGCGACCAGACCGGATAGCCGGCCGAGGAGAGCGGCAGGGCCTTCGCCGGGTCCCAGGCGCCGAGCGCCGCGGCGTCGCCGACCACGTAGACGTTCTGCCCGGGCGAGGTGGTCGCGTTGACGTTGAACGAGGCGGCGGAGACGCTCGTGCCGGGCTGGACGTACAGCGCGACCGCGTCGCCCGCGCCGACCGTCGCGGTGAACTGCCCGTTGGCGCCCACCTGGTACGTCGGGCCGGTGCAGCCGCCGCCCGCCTGCGGGTCGCCGTGCTGGACGTCGCAGTAGGTGCCGGCCGGCAGCCCGGTCTGGAAGGTCCGGGTGATCGCGCCGCCCTCGTGGTTGATCGCGACGTAGCCCCGGTTGCCGCGGCCGAAGGCGATCGCGTTGCCGCCGTTGGACCACCAGTCGGTCACCCCGGTGCCCGCCACCGCGTTGCGGAAGCCGACCATGTTGGCGATCTGCCGCCAGGCGTGGGTGCAGTTCCAGCCGTCCTGGTAGCAGGTGTTGACGGTGCCGCCGTTCGGCGGGCCGTCGTCCTTGTTGGCGAAGGAGTAGCCGGAGTAGACGTTGGGGGCGCCGTACGGCGAGGCCAGCAGGAAGACGTTGGCCAGCGTGTAGGTGTTGCCGTAGGTGTGGTTGAGGGTGGAGCCGTTGCGCTCGGTGTCCCAGTTGTCGACGAAGGCGCGCGCCTGCCCGCTCGGCAGGTAGCCCCAGGAGGCGCCCCAGCCGCTGAGGTCGGCGAGCTTGTCGGTGGTGAACATCCGCTTGAGGTCCATGCCCACCCGGAACTCGTCCACGTCGCCGGTGCCGGTGTACTCGGTGGGCTGGACCGGCTCGCCGGCGCCGTAGATGACCTCCTGGACCCAGTAGGCCCTGGGGTTGGCCATCTTGGCCTTGATCGCCGCGAGGTCGGTGGCGGCGATGTGCTTGGCGGCGTCGATCCGGTAGCCGTCGACGCCGAGCGAGGCGAGGTCGTCCAGGTAGTGCGCGATGGTGGTCCGGACGTAGGTGCTGCCGGTGTCCAGGTCGGAGAGGTTCTCCAGCTCGCAGTTCTGGACGTTGCCGCGGTCCTGGTAGTTGGTGATCGGCTGGCGGCAGGTGTGGAAGTCCTGGTCCTGGTACGTGCCGGGGTAGTTGTACTTGGTGTACGCGGTGCCGCCGGTACCGGTGCCGGAGCCCGCCGACATGTGGTTGACCACCGCGTCGGCGATCACCTTGACGCCGGCCGCGTGGCAGGTGGCGACCATGTTCTTGAAGGACGTGCGGTCGCCGAGCCGCCCGGCGATCTTGTAGCTGACCGGCTGGTAGGACGTCCACCACTGCGCGCCCTGGATGTGCTCCTGCGGCGGGGAGACCTCGACGAAGCCGTAGCCCTTGGGGCCGAGGGTGGAGGTGCAGGCCTGGGCGACGGAGTCGAAGCGCCACTCGAAGAGGGTGGCGGTGACGTCCTTGCCGTTGTCGGCGGGCGGGGCGGCCTGGGCGGCGGGGGCGCCGACGAAGGTGCCGAGCGAGAGCGCGAGCGCCGCCGAGGCGGCGAGCGCGCCGGCCGCGCGGGCGGGCCGGCGACTGGGCCGGCGGGTGGGGGCGGTGGTGACCACGTCGTCTCCTGGGGGGTGGCTGGGGTGGGGCAGCCGGAGGGTGAAGCCTGCAGGAAGTTTCTGCAACTTGCCGGAAACTTGCAGCGCCGAACCTAGAGGTGGCCGCAAGAGCCGTCAAGACCTTGGTCGGAACCGCTCAATTCCCGGGAGATACGTTTCTGCTCCGCCTGCCGCCTGCTCCGCCTGCCGCCTGCTCCACCTACCGCCCGCTCCGGACAGGCACCCGGCCGACGGCACGACAAGGGCCCGGCGGCCGTAGCCACCGGGCCCCTCACCTGTCCTGGTTCACCGGCCCCTCAGGGAGCCGGCCCGGGTTCAGCCGGTCTGGACGGCGGTGTCGTCGATCACGAAGCTGGTCTGGAGCGAGGCGTCCTCGGTCCCGGCGAACTTCACGGTGACCGTCTGGCCCGCGTAGGCCGACAGGTCGAAGGTGCGCTGCTGGTAGCCGGCCGCGGCGTCCACGTTGGAGTAGGTCTTCAGCGTGGTGCCGTTGACCGAAACGGTCAGCTTGTCGTACACGGTGCTGCCCGACTCGGCGGTGTCGATGTGCAGCCAGAAGCTCAGCGTCGCCTTGCAGCCCGCCGGGATGCTCACCGTCTGGGACAGCGAGTCCGAGTGGGTGGAGCCGTAGCCGTTCATCCACGCCTTCCAGGAGCCGCCGTGGGCCGCCTGGGAGGAGCTGTTGTCCACCACGCCGCTGGACGCGGTCCACGGGGTGGCGCTGCCGGTCTCGAAGCCCTCGTTGCCCAGCAGCTGGGCCGGGGTGCAGCCGCCGCCACCGGTCGAGACGGTCCAGGTGAAGCTGGCGGTACCGGTCTTGCCGGCCGAGTCCTTCGCCGTGACGGTCACGTTGTAGGTGCCCGCGGTGGAGGCGGTACCGGTGATCACGCCGGTGGAGGAGTTGATCGACAGGCCGGTGGGCAGGCCCGTGGCCGAGTAGGTCAGCGGGGCGGTGCCGCCGGTGGCCTTGATCTGGAGGTTGACCGCGCCGCCGACGGCGGTGGACTGGTTGCCCGGGCTGGTGACGGTGACGCCGCCCGGGTTGGGCGCCGTACCGACGTTGACGCCCGCCCAGGCGGTGCCGACCGCGGTCAGCTCGGCGCTGCCGGCGCCGTACAGGTCGGTGGCCGCCTTCTCCGTCGCGGTGCGCGCCGCGGCGTAGTTGGTGCTGGAGGTCATGTAGGTGGTCAGCGCGCGGTACCAGATGGCCGCCGCCTTGTCCCGGCCGATGCCGGTGACCGTGATGTTGCCCTGGGTCGGCGAGTCGTAGCTGACGCCGTTGATCACCTTCGCGCCGCTGCCCTCGGCCAGCAGGTAGAAGAAGTGGTTGGCGACGCCGGACGAGTAGTGGACGTCCTTGTTGCCGACGCCCGAGTACCAGGAGTCCGCGGACTGGCCGTCCTTGGACGGCTTGTCCATGTAGCGCAGCGGGGTGCCGTTCCCGTTGATGTCGATCAACTCACCGATCAGGTAGTCGGGGTTGTCGCTCGGGATGTTGGCGGAGAACTCGACCATCGAGCCGAAGATGTCCGAGGTGGCCTCGTTGAGGCCGCCGGACTCGCCCGAGTAGGTCAGGTTCGCGGTGGCCGCGGTGACGCCGTGGCTCATCTCGTGGCCCGCGACGTCCAGCTCGGTCAGCGGCGCGGTGTTGTTGGAGCCGTCGCCGTACGTCATGCAGAAGCAGGAGTCGTCCCAGAACGCGTTCACGTAGTTGTTGCCGTAGTGGACGCGGCTGTAGGCGCCGACACCGTCGTTTCGGATGCCGTTGCGGCCGAAGGTGTTCTTGTAGTAGTCCCAGGTGGACGCGACGCCGAAGTGGGCGTCGACCGCGGCGGACTCGCCGTTGTTGACGGTGCCGTCGCCCCAGGTGTCGGTGGACTTGCTGTACAGCGTGCCGGCGCCCGACGTCCCGTGGTTCAGGTTGGTGGTGTAGCCGTTGCCGCGGGCGGCGTCCTTCATCTGGTACGTCGACCCGGACTGGGTGGTGCCGATGGTGACGTTGCCGACGAAGACGCCCTTGCCGGAGCCGGTCTCGATGCCGTCCCACTGCTGGATGACCTGGCCGCTGGTGGCGTCGGTGACGACGTGCATCTTGCTCGGGGTGCCGTCGGACTTGGTGGAGGAGACGACGGTCTCCCAGGCCAGCCGGGGGCTGTTGTCGGCGGCCCAGACCACCAGGCGCGGCGCGGTCTCGACCGCGGTGCCCGCCTCGGCGGCGAGGGCGGCGCTCTGCGCGGCCGGCGCGGCCAGCTTCGGCGTGGTGCTCACACCGTTCAGCGAGGCGGTGCTGGCCCGGTCGACGCTCTTGGTCGCGCCGGTGGACGCCTGGTGCACCACCAGGTCCCCGCCCAGGACGGGCAGTCCGTCGAGGGTGCGCTCGTACCGCAGGTGGCGGGTGCCGTCCGCGTCCTGCATGACGTCCTTGGTGACCAGCTTCTCGCTGCCGCCCAGGCCCAGGCTCTGGGCGAGGGAGGTGGTCTGCTGGTTCGCGACGGAGATCAGCTGGGCGCGGCTCGCCTGCTGGGCCGCGACGGCGGCCGGCGCGTCCGGCGTGGCCGCCTGGGCGATCACCGGTATGCCGGTGACCAGCAGCGCGGTGGAGGCGGCCATGACAACCGCCGCCTTCCGGGCGTGAGCGTAACGGGACATGCGGACTCCTTTTCCGACCGGCGCTGGGTCGCGCACGGTGGAGAGAAACCTGGGCCGCGGTTGCGGCGCAGTGGGGGCCCCCGCCGGGTGCGACAGGGGTGCGGATGCGGGGCTCACAACTCGTTTGCAGGGGTTGGGACGCGCTGCACCTGTAACCGAACGGCTGCACCGGGGGGTGGGGCCCCCTCGTCTACAGCCGGGGGAATCGTGGCAGCAAACGAGCCGTTAATGACAGATGCATGCCACGGATTGGCCGATTCATTACCGAAACCGTATGCGGGTCGGTCCGTCAGTTGTGTTACCCCGTCACGAACTCGTGAACACGGTTTTCATGCCCCGGATAAAGTTCGATCACTGCCGGAGGTCGATGACCAGCACTCAGGACCGCGGCCGGCACCGGCGAGTGGCGGACAGCGCCCGGCAGGCCCGGCACGTCACAGTTCCGGCCGTGCCATCGACGGTTTCCGGCCATTGTGCGTCCGGAGCGGAACTTCACCGTCCACGGACCGCAACCGGGCCCCGCACCACCAGAACAGTGGTACGGGGCCCGGGAGTTGTCGCGGTGTACGAATCAGTGCTGGACGAACACCGCCACGGTGCGGCCCGGCACGGTGAAGGTGCCGGTCGCGGCGTCGAAGCCGGACCGCTGCACCACCCGGTCCGCCCCGCCCGCCTGGACGGGGTGCAGCGCCTGGCCGGTGCCCCGCAGGGCCGGCACGGTCTGCGCCTGCGCGGTGGGCGTGGCGTTGAAGACCACCGTGACGCCCTTCTCCGCCCCCGGCAGGCCGGCGCCGTCCAGGTGCAGGGTGATCACCCCGGGGGCCTCACCGGCGGTGCCGGAGAGCGGGTAGGAGAGCCGCTGCTGGACGGCGTCCAGGCTCGGCAGCGAGAACAGCGGCGAGGACTGCTTGATCCGCAGGAACTCCTGGTACTGCGCCGAGGCCGACCGGATGTCGGCCGCACCCACCGTCAGCGCCGGGTTCGCCAGCAGGGACCGCGCCGCCGTCCACTGCTCCTGGTTGTCCTTCGCCATCGGCAGGCCGCGGCCCCAGCCGTTGCCGGCCGCGGCGTCCCAGTGGATCGCGTTGAACCAGTCCCCCGAGTCGTAGGAGTTGGAGTCGAGCGACTTGGAGCGCAGCAGGTCGCTGCCGGCCTGGGCGAAGCCCGCGCCCTGGGTGAGCGCGGTCAGCGAGAGCCCGAGCGCCTGCATCCGGGCCCGGTCGGCGGGCGCGGTGCCGGTCGGCAGCTTGTACGCGAGGGCGTCGAAGAGGTCGGTGTTGTCGTGGGCGTCCACGTACTCCACCGCCTCGCCGGGCTTCGCCGCGTACCCGGTCGGGGCGCCGTTGTAGTCGACCTGGGCGCCGGTGACGGACTTTCCGGAGCTGTCGGTGAAGGAGTAGCCGGCCAGGTTGCCGGTCAGCCCGACCTTCAGCTGGTCCATCTGGTGCAGCAGCCGGGCCTTCTGCTCCTCCGGGGTGCCGTTCGCGGCCGAGCCGTTCGGGTCGGTGTACAGGCCCGAGGCGAAGCCCTGCTGCGGGGCGGAGTCCAGCATGAAGTTGCCGCCGCGGGCGGCGTCCCGGATCCGGTCGTCGAAGGTGGCGATGCCGGTGCCGGCCATGTTGACCTGGGTGGCCTGCTCGAACCGGGCGTTGTTCGCGACCGCGCCGAAGTTCCAGCCCTCGCCGTACAGGAGGACGTTCTTCCCGTCGACGCCGTCCGAGTCCGGGGTCATCCGCCGCAGCGCGGACTGCACGTCCAGCATGGTGGACTTCGGGTCCAGGCCCATCAGGTCGAAGCGGAAGCCGTCCACCTTGTACTCACGGGCCCACAGGGTCACCGAGTCGACCACCAGCCGGTTCATCATGGCGTGCTCGGGCGCGGTGTCGGCGCAGCAACTGTCCGTCGTCACCTTGCCGTCGGCGTCGAGGCGCTGGTAGTAGCCGGGAACCACCTTGTCCAGCACCGAGTGCTCGGCCTGGCCGCTGGCGGCGGTGTGGTTGTAGACCACGTCGAGCACCACCCGCAGCCCGGCCGCGTGCATCGCCTGCACCATCCGCCGGAACTGCACGGTCCGGGCCGTACCCGTCGGGTCCGTCGCGTACGAGCCCTCCGGCACGTTGTAGTGCAGCGGGTCGTAGCCCCAGTTGTACGCGTCGTCGGCGGCCACGGCCGCCACGCACTCCTGCTGCTTCGGGCCGTCCGCCGGGAGGGACCCGAGGTCGCAGGCGGGCAGCTTCTGGTCCGCCCGGTTCTCCCGGATGGTGGCGATGTCGAAGGTCGGCAGCAGGTGCACCGTGGTCACCCCGGCCGCGGCGAGCTCCCGCAGGTGCCGCATCCCGGCCGAGTCCGACTCGGTGAACGCCAGGTAGGTGCCGCGCTCGGCGGCCGGGACGGTGGGGTCCTCGACCGAGAAGTCCCGGACGTGCAGTTCCTGGATCTGCTGCCGCGCGGGAGGGACGGCCTGCGGGCGGGCGTGGTCGTCCCAGCCCTGCGGCTTGAGCTCCTTGGCGTCGAGGTCGGCGACCAGGCTCCGCCCGGAGTCGGCGGACAGCGCCACCGAGTACGGGTCGGTGACGGTGTTGACCACCAGCTGCTGGGTCGAGGGCGCCCAGACCTTCACCTGGTACCGGTAGTACTTGCCGTCCAACTCGCGCTTGTCACGGACGACTTCCCACACCCCGGTCTCGTCGTCCGGCTTCAGCGGCAGGGTCTTCGGGGTGCCGCCGGTGGCGCCGTCGAAGACCTGGACGGAGACCTCCTGCGCGGTCGGCGCCCAGAGCGACAGCGCCACCTTGCCGTTGTAGTAGGCCGGCCCGAAGTCCACCTTGGCGGTCCGTCCGGCGTACAGGTCGTCCAGCACGCCCGGGATCTGCACCCCGGTGGCGGCCAGTACGGCGCCGCTGGGCAGGTGCTCGGTGAACAGCAGCTGGCCGCGCAGCGCGGCCGGAACGCGGGCGGCGTCCCGGCCGTCCACGGTGAAGGCCCGGTAGCCCGCCAGGTGCGGGTACTCGGCCTTCTGGGCGTCGGTCAGCCCGCCCTTGACCGGGGTGAGCCGCAGCCACTGGCCGGGCTTGGTCAGCGCGCCCTTGTCGGCCCTGATGCCGCCCGCCGGGTCGTACACCAGCTGGGCGCTGGTGCCGCCGGCCAGGGCGTCGTCGCCCGCGCCGTAGTTCGCCGGGACGACGACGGTCCGCGCGTCGATCCACTGGGCCTTGGCCCCGGTGAGGTCGATCTGCGAGGTGGCGGCCGGGTTCTGCGGCAGCAGGTAGCCCTCGCGGCCGCCGAGGATCCAGACCTCCCTGCCGTTGACGGCGAAGTCCAGCGACTGGTCGGCGGGCAGGTCCTTGTCGTTGCCCTTGTGCAGGATGTAACTGAGGCTGGTCGCCCCGGGGGCCAGCGGCACCTCGAAGACGGCGCCGAAGGCGTCGCGGCGCACGGGCGCCAGCGGCTTGCCCCAGTCGGTCGGGGTGGCCGCGCCGGTCCAGTCGTGCAGGCCCCAGCCGTCGTAGTCGCCGTCGGCCCGGTTGTAGTGGATGACGGCGGTGTTCGCGGGCTGGTTGTTCGGCGGGCCGGGGTCGGCGGTGCGCACGACCGGGTCGCCCTGCTTGAGCCACACCTCTCCGGTGCCGCCGACGTCGAGGTGCCGGTCGGCGTCGACGTCCTTGACGCCGCCCTTCTCCACGATGAACCCGACGTCCGAGGCACCGGGCTTCAGCCGCACGTACGCGAAGGCGCCGTACGCGTCCCGCCCGCTGAAGGCGTGCCCGGCCGGCCACTGGGTGGCCTCGCCGTCGGCGAGGTCGCCCCAGGCGTAGAGGTTCCAGCCGTCGTAGTCGCCGTCCGGCCGGTTGTAGTGGACGACGGCGTACGGGCGGGAGCCCGCGGTGGGTGCCGGCTCGGGCGCGGGGGTGCCGGTGGTGAAGCTCGCGGTGGCGGAGCGCAGGTGGCCACTGGAGTCCTGCACGACGGCCTTGTAGCGGACCACCGTGCCGGGGGCGACGGCGCCCAGGTCCTGGGTCACCGCGAAGAGCCGTCGGCCGTCGGAGCCGGACGTGCCGGTGTCGGCGGTGCCGAGGGTCTGCCAGGGCCCGGTGCCGATCTGGGCGGCGAAGCTCACCCGGTCGAAGCCGTCCCCGGCCTTCGCCCCGACGGTCACCAGCCCGGTGGATCCGTCCGCGGGCGGCTGCACCGACAGCTGCGGCGCGGCGGCGACCGGCGCGAGCCTGCCGCGCGCCTTGAACACGACGGAGGACAGCGCCGGCACGGTGACGGTGACCTTGCGGTCGCCGCCGGAGGTCAGCGCCTCACCCGCCGCCGGGTAGATCCGGTCGAAGCCCATCCCCGTCGAGAAGGTGTCCAGGGTGACGGTCTTCGCCTCGGCGGCGTTGTTGACCGCGACCAGGTACTCGACCTGCTGGCCGGCGTCGATCCGGGAGAAGGCGTACACGCCCGCGCCGTCGGCGGCGTACCGCTCGATCTGGGCGCCGTCGGCCAGTGCCGGGTTCTCCCGGCGCAGCCGGGCCAGTCCGGCGATGCCCTGGTAGAGCTCGCCGCCCTGCCCGTAGCGGTCGGCCGGGCCGGAGGGTCCGCCGAGCACCCGGTCGCCGTTGTAGGAGGCCGTCTTGGAGGCGAACAGGTCCTGCCGGGCGTCCTTGTCGCCGCCCGCGCCGGTGAAGCCCTGCTCGTCGCCGTAGTAGACGACGGGCTGGCCTCGGGTGAGGAACTGCAGTTCGTTGCCGAGCCGGTCCTTCCTCAGCAGCGTGGCGTCGTCGGCGCCCGGGTTGTCGGCGAGCAGGAAGGAGCCGAAGCGGCCCATGTCGTGGTTGCCGAGGAAGGTCGGCAGCTCGTAGGCGTCGGTGTCGGCGCCGGTGTAGCGGTAGTCCTGGGCGTAGACGTCGGCGAGGTTGCGCGCCGAGCCGCCCTGCGAGACGTAGGAGCGGGCCGCGCCCTGGAACGGGAAGTCCAGGGTGGCCTGGAGCCGGCCCTTGGTGACGTACGGCGAGGTGACCGCCGGGTCCCCGGAGTAGACCTCGCCGAACATGAAGAACTTCTTGTTGCCCTGCTTGGCGGCGAAGTCCTTGAGCGCGGGCGCCCACTGCTGCCAGAAGGCCATGTTGACGTGCTTGACGGTGTCGATCCGGAAGCCGTCCACGCCGGCGTCCTTGACCCACTGCTGGTAGACCTTCTCGAAGCCCTTCACCACCTTGGGGTTCTGGGTGTCGAGGTCGTCCAGGCCGCTGAAGTCGCCCTCGGTGGCGGACTCGCCGACGAAGGTCGAGTCGCCCCGGTTGTGGTAGAGCGCCGGGTCGTTGAGCCAGGACGGGGTCTTGGCGGTGGCGTCGGCCGGGTTGCGGAAGACCGGGCTGTACGGGAAGGAGTCCTTGGTGGTCCGCGGCCAGGGGGCGCCCGCGTCGGCGACGGCGGTCTCGTCCACCGGGTTCCCGTCCGCGTCGAGCGTCGGGTAGGCGCCGGCGGAGCGGTAGCCGTACTGCTTCTCCGCGTAGTCGACGACGTCGGCGGTGTGGTTGGTGATGACGTCGAAGAAGACCTTGATGCCGCGGGCGTGCGCCTTGGCTATCAGCTCCTTGAGCTGCTCGTTGGTGCCGAAGTGCGGGTCGACCTGGGTGAAGTCGGTGATCCAGTAGCCGTGGTACCCGGCCGAGGCGTCGGCCCCGCTGCCCTGCACCGGCTTGTTCTTGAAGATCGGCGCCATCCAGATCGCGGTGGTGCCGAGGTCCTGGACGTAGTCGAGCCGCTGGATCAGCCCGGCCAGGTCGCCGCCGTGGTAGAAGCCCTTGTCGGCGGGGTCGAAGCCGTTCTCCAGCCGCCCGCCAGTACTGCCATCCGGGAGTTTGGCACCGGTGTCGTTGGCGGCGTCGCCGTTGGCGAAGCGGTCGGGCAGGACGAAGTAGAACTGCTCGCGGGTGAGGTCGTGCCGCCCGGCAGTGGCCGCCAGCGCGGCGTCCGAGGGCGGGGCCGGCGGGGCGGCGGCGAGGGCCGCGGGGGTGCTGCCGAGGGTGGCGGCGGTCAGTGCGGCGGCCAGCAGGACGGCGGTACGGCCTGGCGGTCTGCGGCGGCCGGTGGTTCGTCGGGCGGTGCTCCGTCGGGGACGGAGCGGGGCGTCGGCCACTGAGGGCTCCCTTAGGGGAAGGGGCGATCGAGTTCCCAGGAAGCTAGCGGCCTGCAATATGTTTCAGCAAGATGCAGAAACCGTTTCGTATCCGGGAAGTTCCAGGTGGGCGACCCTCTCCGACCACCCCGATTACTCCCTCGGAGCGGCGGGCGTGACAATGGGACGTATGTCCGTCCCACCGGTACGCACCGAACCCCAGAGCACCCCCTACCCCGGTGGGAGCCGGCCTCTAGCCCTCAAGGGGGACAGCCGGTGAAGAATCCACTTCCAGAGGATGAGCAGACGGCTACGACCGGTCTGGCAGACTTGCCGTCCATGGGGGAACCGACCGAGATCCAGCGAGGCGACGCCGGGCGCGCCGACGCGGCCAGTGGTGGCGGTTCCGAAGCAGCGAAGGCCCTCCCCGGCCACCTGCCCGATGGAGCCACCCGTGCCGCCCAGTCCCGTACCGCCGTCCTGCGCGGCCGCATCAGCGCCCAGCGCCGGTCGCCGGCCAGACCGCGGATCTGGTTCGAGCTCGCGCTGATCGGGATCAGCTACTGGATCTACTCGATCGTGCGCAACGCGGTCCCCGAACAGGAAGCGATAGCCCAGAAGCACGCGCGCTGGATCTGGGACCTGGAGCAGCACCTCGGCATCGCCGTCGAGCACTCGATCAACCACGCCGTGGACGGCGTCGGGTGGCTCATCACGGGGATGAACTACTACTACGCCACGCTGCACTTCGTGATCACGATCGGCGTGCTGGTCTGGCTCTACCGCAGCCACCCCGGGCGCTACGTCGCGGCCCGCACCGTGCTGTTCGTGACCACCGGGATCGCCCTGGTCGGCTTCTACTTCTTCCCGCTGGCCCCGCCCCGGCTGATGACCGACGGCGGCTTCATCGACACCGTGAAGGCCCACGGCACCTGGGGCTCGATGGCCTCCGGGCCCGCCGCGCACGTCTCCAACCAGTACGCGGCGATGCCCTCGATGCACATCGGCTGGTCGATGTGGTGCGGTCTGGCGATCTTCTTCCTGGCCCGCCGGACGTGGGTCCGGGTGCTCGGCCTGCTGTACCCCGCCGCCACCCTGGTGGTCATCGTCTCCACCGCCAACCACTTCTGGATGGACGCCGTCGGCGGCGAGCTCTGCCTGGCGCTGGGCTTCCTCACGGCCCGCTGGCTGTACCACGAGTGGGTCTACCGGCTGCCCAGGGTGCCCGCCCGGGAGACGGTGGCGGAGCAGCCGATCACCGTGCCCGAGCAGTGGAGCGAGCCCGCGGTCAGCAGCGCGCGCCGCTAGTCCGGAACCTCGAAGGGGCCCCTGTGCAGGGGCCCCTTCCGCGTACCCGCCCGGCGGCCGATGCCGCCGGCTCGCGCCGCCGGCCGGAGCCGTCAGCCGGAGCCGTAGAACAGCCGGTCCACCACCGCCCGGGCCCGCCGGGTGACCCGCCGGTAGTCGTCCAGCAGCTCGCCGCTGTGCCCGGAGCCGTACCCGAGGTAGCGGGCCACCCCGGCCAGCTCCCGGGCCTCCCCCGGGAAGCTGTCCCCGGGCCGCCCGCGCACCAGCATCACCGCCGCCCGCACCCGCGAGGCCAGCACCCAGGCCGCGTCCAGCACCTCGGCGTCCTCCTGCCCGACCAGCCCGGCCGCCACCGCGGCCGCCAGTGCCGCCCTGGTCCGGGTGGTGCGCAGGGCCGGCACCTCGTGCCCGTGCTGGAGCTGCAGCAGCTGCACCGTCCACTCGACGTCCGCCAGCCCGCCCCGGCCGATCTTGGTGTGGGTGGTCGGGTCGGCCCCGCGCGGCAGCCGCTCGGCCTCGATCCGCGCCTTGATCCGGCGGATCTCCACCAGGTCCCGCTCGGGCACCCCGTTGCCGGGGAAGCGCAGCGGATCGATCAGCTGCCGGAACCGCGCGCCCAGCTCCTCGTCCCCGGCCACCGGCTCGGCCCGCAGCAGCGCCTGGCTCTCCCAGACGTGCGACCAGCGCCGGTAGTACGCCGCGTACGAGGCGAGGGTGCGCACCAGCGGCCCGCTGCGGCCCTCCGGCCGCAGGTCGGCGTCGACCAGCAGCGGCGGCTCGGTGGAGGGCGCGCCCAGCTGGGAGCGCAGCTCGTGGCAGACCGCCTGGGCGGCACGGGCCGCCTCCTCCTCCAGCGAGCCGAGCAGCGGCTCGTGGACGAAGAGCACGTCCGCGTCCGAGCCGTAGCCCAGTTCGTGGCCGCCGAAGCGGCCCATCGCGATCACCGAGATCCGGGTCGGCAGGTCCCCGTGCTCGGCCTCCCAGCCGGCGACGCAGGCGCGCAGCGCGCCGCCCAGGGCGGCGGCGTTGAGCGCGGTGAGCGCCTCCCCCGCGGTGTCCAGCGCCTCGGCCGGGTCCTCCCCCAGCCGCCCGAGCACGTCCGCGGCGGCGGTGCGGAACAGCTCCCGGCGGCGCACCGAGCGGACGGCGGCCACCGCGGCGTGGGTGGAGCCCGCCCGGCCGACGGCGGCCAGCATCTCCGACTGCAGCGCCGCCCGGCCGCGCGGCTCCAGGCCCTGCGGGTCGCCCAGCATGGCCACCGCCTCGGGGGCGCGCAGCAGCAGGTCGGGGGCGAGCCGCCCGGCCGACAGCACCCGGGCCAGCTGCTCGGCGGCGGCGCTCTCGTCCCGCAGCAGCCGCAGGTACCAGGGCGTGCGGCCGAGGGCGTCGGAGACCTGACGGAAGTTGAGCAGCCCGGCGTCCGGGTCGGCGGACTCGGCGAACCAGCCGAGCAGCACCGGCAGCAGGGTCCGCTGGATCGCGGCCTTGCGGCTCACCCCCGAGGCGAGCGCGCTGAGGTGCCGCAGCGCGGCCGCCGGGTCCGCGTAGCCCAGCGCCTCCAGCCGGGCCCGGGCCGCCTCCGGGCTGAGCCCGGTGGCGCCCGGCGGCAGTTCGGCGACGGCGTCCAGCAGCGGCCGGTAGAACAGCTTCTCGTGCAGCCGCCGGACCTCCATCGCGTGCCGCTTCCACTCGCGCTGCAGCGCGGCCACCGGGTCGGCACGGGTGTCGTCGTTGATCAGCGCCGCCAGCGAGCGGGCCAGCCGGCGCAGGTCCTCGTCCGCGGTGGGCATCAGGTGGGTGCGGCGCAGCCGGTACAGCTGGATGCGGTGCTCCAGCGAGCGCAGGAAGCGGTACGCGGCGTCCAGCGAGGCGGCGTCCGCGCGGCCCACGTACCCGCCGCGGGAGAGCGCGGCGAGCGCCTCCAGGGTGTTGCCGCTGCGCAGCGCGGGGTCGGTGCGGCCGTGCACCAGCTGGAGCAGCTGGACGGAGAACTCGACGTCGCGCAGCCCGCCCGGGCCGAGCTTGAGCTGGCGGTCCAGCTCGGTGGCCGGGATGGAGTCGACCACCCGGCGGCGCATCTGCTGCACGTCGGCGACGAAGTTCTCCCGGGCCGCGGCCTGCCAGACCATCGGGGCGAGCGCCTCGACGTAGGCGGCGCCGAGCTCCGCGTCCCCGGCGACCGGGCGGGCCTTGAGCAGCGCCTGGAACTCCCAGGTCTTGGCCCAGCGCTGGTAGTAGGCGAGGTGGCTGGCCAGGGTGCGCACCAGCGGGCCGTTGCGGCCCTCGGGGCGCAGGTTGGCGTCCACCGGCCAGATGGTGCCCTCGCCGGTGGTGTCCGCGCACAGCCGGGTGAGGGCGGCGGCCAGCCGGGTGGCGGCCTTGACCGCCTCCTGCTCGTCCACGCCCTCGCGCGGCTCGGCGACGAAGACCACGTCCACGTCCGAGACGTAGTTGAGCTCGCGGCCGCCGCACTTGCCCATGCCGATCACGGCGAGCCGGCAGGCCGCGGCGGCCTGCGGATCCTGCTCGGCGGCGAGGTCCAGGGCGGTCTGGAGGGTGGCGCCGGCCAGGTCGGCGAGTTCGGCGGCGGTCTGCGCGAGGTCGGTGGTGCCGGTGAGGTCGCGGGCGGCGATGGCGAGCAGGCAGCGGCGGTAGGCGACCCGCAGCGCGTTCGCGGGGCCGAGGGCCCCGCCGTGGCCTTCGGCCCGGACACCGTCGGCGAGGGCGCGGCGGAAGTCCTCCGGTCCCGGGTGCATGTCGCGCAGTTCGAAGGTGACCAGCGCGTGCCAGTCGTGCGGGTGCCGGGCGAGGTGGTCGCCGAGCGCGGTGGAGACGCCGAGCACGCCGAGCAGCCGGTCGCGCAGCGGCTTGGAGGTGGTGAGGGTGTCGCGCAGGGTGTGCCGGTCGGTCTCGTCGGCGGCCTCCAGCAGCCGGGCCAGGCCGAGCAGCGCGAGGTCGGGGTCGGCGGTGGCGCCGAGCGCGTCCAGCAGCAGCGGGTCGTCGGCCAGGCCCTCCAGCCCGGGGCCCTCCAACAGCCGCACGGCCCGCGCCGGGTCGGTGAACCCGCGCCGGACCAGCCGGTTCTCCGGCCGGCTGAACCGGCTCCCGGCCCGCTGCTCCTCGACCGCCATCGACCCCTCCGTCCGTTCGCGGACCGTCCTCGCACCCGCCTGCGCGGAGCCCGCCCTCCGGGCGAACGGCGGGATCCGGGACGGGCCCAGGGGCGTGTCCGACACGCCCTCGCAGGCTACGCGCCCGGGCGGCCCGCCGCCGGACGCGCCCACCGGGTGGACAGCGCCGTCCGCTCGACCGCCGTAGGCGTGACCTCGTCCCCGCCCCGCTCGTTCACCCGGGCGCCACGGCAGTCCCCGCAGGCCCGCAGCCCCGCCGGCCCGCTGGTCCGCTGGTCCGCCGGCCCGCACCCCCGTCGTCACCCTTGCCCGCCGTTCTCCTCCCCGCCCGGAGCGCCGATGCCCCCGACCGGCCCCGCCCGCCTGCCCTCGCTCACCGGGCTGCGCTTCTGGGCGGCCCTGCTGGTGGTGCTCTACCACCTCTCCCGCAAGGTGGGCGGGCTTCCGCTGCTCGGCCCGCTCGCCTGGTACGGCCGTTCGGGAGTGACGTTCTTCTTCGTGCTCTCCGGCTTCGTGCTGGCCTGGACGTACGGGGCCCCGCCCGCTCCGGCCGGGGCCCGGACCTTCGCCCGCCGCCGCTTCGCCCGGATCTGGCCGCTGCACGCCCTGACCACCGCGCTGTCCCTGGGCGCCGACGCCGCGATCGGCGCGGTGCTGCCGGTGGCGGCCGCGCTCTGGTCGCTGGCGCTGGTGCACCCCTGGGCGCTGCCCACCGTGTACGGCGGCAACCCGGCCTCCTGGTCGCTGGGCGCCGAGGCCTGGTTCTACCTGCTGTTCCCGCCGCTGCTGCGCCTGCTGGCCCCGCGCCGGCGCGCCTGGCTGCCGCTCGCCGTCCTGTGCGCCGCGCTCGGCCCGGTGCTCTGGGCGGCCGGCGCCCTGCTGCCCGCCGACCCGACGGTGCGCGGCTGGCTGCTGGACTACCTGCCGCTGACCCGGACCCCGCAGTTCGTCCTCGGCGTGGTCACCGGCCTGGCCGTGCGGCACGGCGCGCTCCCCCGGGCGCGGTGGCGGCGGCCGGGGCTCCTCCCGGCGGCCGCCGCCGTGGCGCTCTGGCACCTGCTGCTGGTCCCCTGGCACGCGGCCGTCCCGGATGCCCTCTGGTACGGCCCGTACAGCGCCTCCCAGTTGCTCCCCGCCCCGCTGTTCGCCGCCCTGCTGGCGGCCGCCGCCCGGCGGGACGCCGCCGGGAGCGCGCCCCGGCTGCTGGCGGGCCGCGCGGCCGTCCGGCTGGGCGAGTGGTCGTACGCCTGGTACCTGGTGCACGAGATCGGCATCCGCTGCTGGCTGTCCGTCCAGGGCCGCCCGGCGCCGGGGGCCGCGGCGCTCGGGGTCTGGCTGCTGCTGGCCGGCGGATCGCTGGCCGCCGCGGGCGGGCTGTACCGCTGGGTGGAGCGTCCCTGCGAACGACTGCTGCGCGGTGCGCCCCGGGGCCGGGACACGGCGGCGCCGCTGCCGCCCCGCTCGGTGCGGGTGGTGCGGCAGCGGCGCCGGGGCGCGACGGGGGATCAGCTCTCGGCGGAGCCGTCCAGGTTGACGTAGGCGTAGAAGACGCCCAGGTCGTAGCCGTCCTTGTCGGTGTCGAACAGCACCTTGATGTCGGTGTCCCCGTTGCGCAGGAACGGCGAGATGTCCCAGCGGTTGGAGTCGTAGCCGAAGTTGTTGCGGTTGTACGGGGTGCGGACGAACTGGTCGGCCGGGGTCAGCTCCTCGATGGTGGAGTTGAACGCGTCGTTGGAGGCGTGGTTGACGTCCGTGAAGAGCGCCTGCGGGCCGTTGGTGGACTTGATGGCGAGGGTGTCGCCGGTCCACTTGAGGTCGCCGTCGTAGACCACGAAGCCGAGCTTGCCGGCGACCGGGCCGCTGGTGGGGGTCCGCAGCCCGGTGAGGTCGAACTCGCGCGGCGGGCTGTCCGGCAGCTCGACCTTGAAGCCGTCCCAGAGGTGGAGGTGCCGGTACGGCTTGCAGTCGTTCTCGTACGCGACCACGATCGTCCAGCCGCCCCAGCTGTGCGGCTTCACCACCGAGTCCATGTTGGCGACGGTGTAGGTGCCGTTGCCGGCCCGCCTGACCAGGTCGGTGATGTCGGCGGAGGCCTGGTAGCTGCTCTCCACGTCGGTGGTGATGTAGCCGATGGAGGGCTGGTCGTTGGCGATGTTGCGGTACTGGGCCTCGCCCGGGACCTTCAGGTACACCTCGTCGATCTGGTTCTCCGGCAGCACGACGTCGTCGATGCCGCGGGTGCCGCCCCAGTACAGCCGGGCGTACTTGACGTTGGAGCCGTCGATCAGGCCCAGGTCGGCGGAGCTGGCGGAGTAGATCGCGTCACCGAGCGGGCCGACCGAGCCCGGGTCGATGTTGATGTACTTCATCTCGTACTTGTTGTTGATCGGTCTCGTGCCGAGCCCCTTGCGGGCGTCCAGGCAGGACGGCTGCTCCGGGTCGAGCGGCGCCTTGGTCTCGTCACAGGTCATCAGCGAGTTGCTGATCCGGGTGATGGAGCCGTGGAAGTCCCCCTCGAAGCGGGTGGTGAACGGCAGCTGGTTCTCGGAGATCGTGAGGGCCCGGTGCTTCGCGCGCTTCGCGTGCTGGGCACCCGCGTCCGGCCCGGAGGCCGTGCCCGAACCGCGGGCGTCGGCGATGGTCGGGGCGGCCAGCAGCTGACCGGCGACGGCGGCGAAGGCGGCGCCCACCACGCAGGTCCGGCGTACCAGCAGGCGGGCGGAGGCGGCGCGGCTGACGGAGGAGATCATGTGATCCTCTTTCAGGATGGAACGAACAATCGGACCAATCGGATCACAACGCTCCGTCACATGCGCATCACATTCCGCCACCGGTGCGGCGATCCGCCACAGATCCACCCCATAGGAGGGCCCGCTGCCCTCCTCTCGGACGACAGCGGGCCGACGACGGTTTGGGAGCGGCCGTCACCCGCTCAGAGCACCTGGAGGTTCTTGCGCAGCTCGAAGGGGGTCACCTCGGAGCGGTACTCCTCCCACTCCTGGCGCTTGTTGCGCAGGAACTGATGCTGCCCCAGGACAGCATGGATCAGCCGATGCAAACCCGCCGCGAGGCGGCCACTGGTGGGTGCTGTTGGTCGCCGTTGGCCGCCCCCGGACGGCCCACAGACGGCCCATAAGCGGATGACTGCTTTACAAGAGCAGCGCCCGACTGCTCGCCCTGACCTGCACCCCGCCCGACCTGCCCGCTCCCCGGTCACCACCCCGCCAGCGCCCGCAACTGACCGCCACGTACCGCCCGATCTGGCACGCCAGTGGCACAGCGCCATCCACGGCGCCGGCATCAGCAGATCTACAGACCATCAACCACTGACCACCCAGGGGCACCCAGCCTCCCGGCGGCGGGCAGCGGGGCACCACGGTCACACAGAGCCCATCTCGCAATCTTCCGGTCGCCTCGGGTGTAGCTGTGGAAGAATCCATCCATGTCGATCCAGGTTCTGCCGGTGACCGCCGCAGACGTCTCCAAGATTCTCCAGCTCGAAGAGAATCACTTCGCTGATCTCAAGGCAATTGAAATTGCCCCCTCCAAGCTCACGAAGGCAATTGCAGCATTTGCCAACGCAGACGGAGGGGAGCTCTATATTGGGATCGATGAAATCGATAAATCGAAGAATATTCGAGCATGGCGAGGATTCTCAGACGCCGAGGCGGCAAACCCTCACATCCTGGTCTTTGACAACCTTTTCCCGCTGGGCCAGGACTTCTCCTACGAGTTCCTTCAGGCCCCGCAGGGGAATTCGGGCCTGGTGCTTCATGTAACCATCCAGAAGACCCGTCAGGTCATGACTGCCTCGGATGGCAAGGTCTATGTTCGGCGCGGCTCCCAGAGCGTACCGTACACCTCCCCCGAACACCTCGATCGCCTACGTCGAAACAAGGGCCTCACTTCTTTCGAGACAGAACCAGTTGCCGCCCCTCTTGACTTGATCTCAAATTCTGAGGTCATAATCAGGTTCATGCTCGATGTCGTGCCAAGCGCGGAGCCTACAGCCTGGCTCAGGAAGCAGCTCCTCATCCAGGACGGCAAGCCCACCGTAGCCGCTCTCCTTCTCTACTCCGACGAACCACAGGTGGCCCTCCCTAAGCGCTCAGCCATCAAGATCTACCGATACAAGACCACCGACGAGCAGGGGTCTCGTGAGAATCTGGCCTTCAACCCGCTCACCATCGAAGGTTGCCTTTACGACCAGATTCATGACGCGGTAGAGCGCACCGTAGAAATCATCGAGCAGGTTCGCGTACTGGGACCGGAGGGCCTGGAGCCGATTGTCTACCCTGTCGAGACGTTGCATGAGATCATCACAAACGCGGTTCTTCACCGAGACTACGGAATCGCCGATGACGTGCACGTGAGGGTTTTCGACAATCGCGTAGAGGTAGAGAGCCCGGGATCCCTTCCAGCCCATATCACTGTTCAAAACATCCTAGCCGAACGCTTCTCCCGAAACGGCACCATTGTACGCCTGATCAACAAGTTCCCCGACCCGCCAAACAAGGATGTGGGCGAGGGGCTGAATACCGCCTTTGCCGCAATGAAGAAGCTCCGACTCAAGGATCCGGTAATTCATCAGACCGAGAACTCAGTCCTGGTCGAGATCCGACACCAGAAACTCGGAACGCCGGAGGAGCTCATTATGGAGCTTCTTGAAACCCATGATGAAATCACCAATAAGCAGGTGCGAGAAGTCACCGGAATCGGCTCGGAGAATAAAGTAAAGAGCATCTTCCTGAGGCTTGCCGAAGCTCGCCAAATTGAGCGCGTTCCGAATAAGGGGGGCGCGTCGGCGGCCTGGCGTAAGTTCACGGGTGGAGGAGCGCCAAGCGCGACATCCGAAACCAGTGAAATACCCCCGCCGCCTGGTCTGTTCTGAGATCTCTCTCTTCTAGAGGAAGCTGAAAAGGGCGGTGGAGCGGTTTTGGCCGGTGCCCTGTCCGGTCTGGGGTCGAGCATGATCGGGGGGCCGTAAGCTATTGCGACTCGGTCAGGGCTTTTGGGCCTGACCGCAATTTGGCCGAGTGGGCCCCCGGTCTTGCTCGACGCGGGCCCCGGTCCGGAGAGGTGGGTAAAACCGCGGAGCCGCCCGCCCCAGCCACCGCAGGTTCTGACCTCAGCCGCCCTGCGCGGCCGGCCGCCGCCGGAGCGGGGCGAAGACAGGAGCGGCGGCGAGCGGCTGGGCCGCGCGCTGGCGCGCCGTGCGCGCCCTTGAACTCGTAGAGAAGATCTATACGCATGCTGCAGGCCCGACCACAGCTTGGGAAGCTGTCGCCCGTGGACGGGGGCCCCAGAGGCTGGCAGCTACCCCTCGCGATCGTTCATCCTGGCTAGGTATCTGCCTAGAGAAGGGAGCGGCTAGTGCCCGAGCGGAGCCCGCGCGGTACCTACCTGCGGATCGCCGACGCGATCGAGACCGAGATCAGCGGGGACTCCCCAGTGACGTCGCTGCCCTCCGAAGCCCGGTTGATGGAGGCGCACGGCGTTGGACGCACGACAGTGCGTCGGGCCCTCGAATCCCTTGCTTCCAAGGGCCTCATCAAGTCGCGCCCAGGAGCCGGATGGGTCGTCGTGGGCGCCGAGCCCAAGGTCCCGGTGCTCGACCAGCTCACCGCATTGGTCCGGAAGCTCGACATCGGGGCCGACTTCCCCTCCGAGAAGGAACTCAGCGAGACGACCGGCGCTGCACGAGGCACCGTCCGGCGAGCCCTCGCGCAACTGGAGGGCGCCGGCGTTCTCGAAGTGCGCCCTGGAAGGGGCCGACGCGTCCGCGCCCTTCCCGCCGATCACGCCTGACCACCACGACCGAGGAGCAGATACAACCGTGTGGGCCTACGAGCTTGCCGAGTCCCTCCTGTCCACCGACCTGCCGCGCCGCTGGTCCCACTCCAAAGGAGTGGCCAGCAAGGCGCGCACCCTCGCCGGCATCCTCGGCCCGGACGCCGAGCTGCTGGAGTCCGCCGCCGTCCTGCACGACGTCGGCTACTCGCCGCGGATCGCCGACACCGGCTTCCACCCGCTCGACGGCGCGCGGTTCCTGCGCGCCGAGAACGTGGACGAGCGCGTCGTGCGGCTGGTCGCCCATCACTCGTGCGCGCTGCTCGAAGCGGAGGAGCGGGGGCTGCGGCGCGATTTGGAGGAGGAGTTCCCCCTGGAGGAGCCGCACCTGGTGGACGCGCTCATCTACTGCGACATGACCACCACGCCGGACGGCACGCCGACGGCGACGCCCGACCGGATCGCGGAGATCGTGGGCAGGTACGGGCCTGACAGCGTCGTCGGCCGGTTCATCCGCCGCGCTGAGCCGGAAATCGACGCGGCCGCACGCCGGGTCGAAGGCCGACTGTTGCAGGCCCGCGCCACCGCCTAACCGATGTACGGCTGAACGCGGGCGGCCTCCAGGCCGTGCCGGATCCGCAGTCGCATGGACGGGTGAATGTCCAGGTCATCGAGGTCCGCCGGGTCTACCCAGCGGACCTCCTTCGACTCCGAGCTCGTCCGCAGGTCGCCACCGACAGGCCGGGCCCTGAAGCAGATGGAGAACTGCTGCCGGACCTCCCCGTCGTCGTACGCCATGACGTGTCCGGGGTCCGTGTACAGGCCGACGACGGAATCGACCTCGACGTCGATTCCGGTCTCCTCGCGCACCTCGCGAATCACCGTGTCCGCCACGGATTCCCCGATGTCGTGCCCGCCACCGGGAAGCGCCCAGAGGTCGTTGTCTGTCTTGTGGATCAGCAGCAGCCGTCCCGCCCCGTCCGTCACCACTGCGGTGACCGACGGCACGACCGAGTTCGCCGGCGGGGCAGCTGGGTCATGGAAGTAGTCGATCCGGCTCATGCTGCGGCCTCACTTTCGAGCTGGGGCGAGGTGATGATCCGGGAGCTCTCCCAGATGCGCTCGATGCTCGCCGCGTAGGTGCTGAACAGCTCTCCGCCAGGCACCTGGGAGAGATGCAGGACCGGGGCCAGGTAGGCCCCCACTCCGTAGACGTGTCCGTTGACGAGCAGGTCGTCGTCGGCGCGGTAGAGCGAGTTGTAGAGCGTCGTCGCGTGGAGCCGGAACTCGACTCCGGGGATCCCGAACAGCGGGGCGTAGTTGGCCAGCGCATTTCGGATCTTGCCCGCCATGGCGGGCCCGATCCCCTCGTCCTCGCCGCGCTGAGCCACTCCAGGGCACTCAGGATCGCCCAGCGTCAGCCGTACGGGCACGCCAGCCTGAGCCTTCTCCCGGATGAGCCGGAAGAACAGCGGATCCTCCGAGAGCCAGAAGCCCGCATAGACAACCAGGTCGAAGTGACGCGTGGCCTTCGCGTAGAGCGAGGTCCACAACTCCTTTGGTACGACGGCCCGGTGGGGGTAGAGCTTCACCAGCTCCGCGCGGCCGGCCTCGGCGGTCGCACTGCTGGTCTGCTCGTCCGACCACAGCTCCGACAGGTCTCGCTGCAACAGGTTGGCGAGCGCGTATTGAAAGCGCCGGTAGGGCCGCCGGCCGTCCTTCGCCTCCACCCACCGCTCCACCGTTCGGGGGCTCGTTCCTAGCCGCTCGGCGATCTGCTCAATCGTCAACTTGCTCGCGAGGATCGCTCCTCGCAGCCTCTCGTTGGCCATCTCGCCCTCCCCTGGACGACGTTGCGGCGCTTGGACGATCTGGGACGACTTGACCGTAGCGAAGTCGGATCGTAGCCGTCCAGACGCGCCGTGTTCCGACGCGGCCGGGGCGCCGATTCTAGTGATGCGCGGTCGGACATCTCCGACCCAACCAAACGAAGGACTTGACGCAGCGTCCGCTTCTCGGCATCGTAAGGGACATGTTCAACATGTCTCGCATGGCGAGGCGGGCGAACTCGCAGCCCTTCTTTGGGCTGCCCTGAGCTGCGCGAACGCGCCGTTCTTGCCGTGATGCTCCACCTGTCTGCTCAGGAGGCTTCGCCATGCACACCACGCCCCGTACCGCAGCCACTCGGACCGTGACCGGTCGTTCCTACGCCCGCCGCGTGGCGTCGCTGACCTGTGGTTCCCGCCGGATGTCGGCGGGTGCGTGGGTGGCGGAGGCACAGGGAGCCGAGCGTCGGCGCCGCGCGGTGGCCTGCCGGATCGGTCGTCTGACCGGGACGCAGGCGCCGCAGTGGACCGGCGAGATCGGCGAGCAGGAGTGGCGCACGATCCTGGCGGTCGGCGTGGCGGCTCTGGCCGATGCCGCGTCGTCGCCCCGGATCGCCCCCGAAGAGAAGCGCACCTGCACCACCTGCGGCACGAAGCTGAACCGGGCGAACCGCGGCACCGTGTGCAGCCCCTGCCTGGTCTCCGCCACCGAACCGAAGCAGCAGGCCTCCGCCAGTGTGCGCCCCACGCCGGACATGGGTCACCTGACCGACACGGCACGGGAGGTCGCCCCGCACCTCACCCGTGGCACGAGCGGCAGCGTGGTCGACCGGACCCGCAACGGCCGCGTCGAGGCCCTGGTGGACGAGATGTTGGCCGCCCGCTCGACGGACGCGCTTGTCCTGGTCGGCGAGGACGAGCGTCGCCTGGTCGAGACCTGGAGCCCGTTCCGCAACGGCAAGCGCTACATCGTGCGGTGCACCGACGGATCCCGCCGCTACGGCACCGGCGAACTGGTCCCGGAGCACTAAACCAGCAGCTCACCCACCTACTGCCCTGTGCGGTGGACGGCTCCCGTGTCCTTGGCCGGAAGAGGAGCCGTCCCCGCCGGGCCCACCAACCACCTAGGAAGAGGTAGACCCATGAGGTCGATTGTTGCAGGCCAGACGGCCCTGGACGAGGACGAGTTCGCGGAGCTGGCGCTCGGTGTGGACTCGGAGTTCACCCGGCTGTTCACCGGGGTGCCCGGTGAGAGCGCGGTCGAGCGCGAGGCCCGGATGGACGCTGCGGCCGACGTCCTGGCGGACCTGCGCCGGGAGGACCCGGAGCTGGCCGCGTACGCCGAGCGCCTGCTGAGCACGGCGCCGGTGCCGCTGCGGCGCCCGGCCGTGATCCGCCGCACTGCCAGCGTCGAGCGGGTGGCCGCGTGACCACCATGTCCGCCCCGACGGCCGTTTCAACCCCGGCCACCGCCGCTTCAACCCCACGGCCCGCCGCTTCAGCGGCGCGGGCGGTGGCTTCGGACAAGCTGATGCTGGGCGTGGCGATCCTCGCCGCCGTCGGCGGCGCGGCCCTCGCTGGGATCGGCTTCAGCGGCTCCTACACCGCCCTGAAGGACCTCGGCTTCAAGCACAGCTTCGGGGACTTCAGCTACGCGTTCCCCATCGGCGTGGACGCCGGGATCGTGGCCCTGCTCGCCATGGACCTGCACCTGATCCGCAAGGGCGCCCCGGCGCCCTGGCTGCGGCTGCTGGCCCACACCTTCACCGCCGCGACGATCTACTTCAACGCCGCCTCCGCCGGCCCCCTGCTGAAGAACCCGACCGGCACCGCGATGCACGCCGTGATCCCGGTCATGTTCGTAGCGGTCGTGGAGGCCGGGCGACGCCTGGTCATCCGGATCACCCGGATCGAAGCCGGCCACGGCCGCGACGCGGTGCCACTGCACCGCTGGATCCTCGCCCCCTGGCCGGCCTTCCGGATGTACCGGCGGATGCGCCTGAACGGCATCTCCTCCTACGACCGGGCGGTCGAGCTGGAGCGCGAGCGCCTCGTCTACCGCGTGATGCTGGAGCGCGACCACGACGGCGACTGGCACAAGGCCCCCGCCGACCAGCAACTTCCCCTCACCATGGAGCGCTTCGGACTGGGTGTGGACGAGGCCCTGGCCCTGCCCGCCGAGGCCGACGAGCGCGCCCGGCTGCGGGCCGAGCGCACGGCCGCGTTCGATGCCGAGGCCACCACCCGGGCCGAGGCACGCGCCGCCGAGCTGGAGATCTCCAAGCTCCGCACAGCGGGCCGGGTAGAGGCCGCCGGGTACGAGGTCGGCGCCGAGACCGCCACCGCCAAGGCCCACGCCCACGCCCGCACTGCGGCCGCCGGCCGGGAGGCCGAGGCCGCCGAGCGCCTCGACCAGGCGACGGAGGAACTGGCCGCCGCGGCGACCGAGCAGGAGGCCGCCGACGCCCGTCTGCGCGCCGCTGAAACCGACCGGGCCGCCGCTGAAGCGGAGAAGGCCGCCGCTGAAACGCGCGCCCGCACCGCTGAAACGGAGCGCACCGCGGCCGACGACGAGCAGGCCAAGGCCGAAGGCGAAGAGGCCACTCAGGCGGCCCGCCTCCGCACGGCTGAAACGGCCAAGCGCGCGGCTGAAGTCGAGGAGGGCGCCGCTGAAGCGGCCAAGCGCAAGGCCGAAGCCGACCGCGACACGGCCGCCGCCCGGCGCGCCCAAGCCGAGCACGAGGAGACCGAGCGCGCGGCCCGGGCACGTGCCGCTGAAGCCCGCGAGCGTGCCGCTGAAACGGAGCTGCGCGCGGTCGAAGCGGAGGATGCAGCCCGGCTGACCCCCGCCGCCCGCGCCACCCGCCGCGTCGCCCGGATGATCCTCACGGCCGGCGGCACCCCCGAGGCCGTCACCCTCCAGTCCATCGCCGAGACCCTCGACGTCTCCCTCGCCACCGCCTCCGGCCGCCGCACCGAGGCCGCCGAGCTGATCGCCTCCGGCTACACCCCCCACGCCGCCTGACCTGCGAAGGGACGGCCACCATGGCCCTCACCGCGATCACCGTTGTCTCGTTCGGCTACCTCCACGACACCCCGCCGAGCGCGGACATCACCCTCGACCTGCGCCGCCACTTCCGCGACCCGCACGTCGACCCCGCCCTGCGCCACATGACCGCCGATGATCTGCCGGTGCGCCGGGCCGTGCTCGGCACCCCGGGCATCCGGGAGCTGATCACCGCCACCGCCCTGCTGGCCGACGCCTACGACGCCGGGCCCGCCGAGGCGCCGCTGACCATCGCGGCCGGCTGCGCGGGTGGCCGGCACCGGGCCGCCACCGTCGCCATGACCCTCGCCGCGCGCCTCCGCAAGACCGGCGCGACCGTGCACCTCGCCCACCGCGACCTGGCCAAGCCGGTCGTCGAGCGCTGAAGGGGGAGTCCGATGCAGCTCTTCCGCCGTAGCCAGCAGCCGCAGTCCGGCCAGCAGCGCCGGGCCGCCGCCAACCGCCGCGCCGACCGCGAGGGCCAGCGCCAGATCGACGCCCACCGCACCAGCCAGAGCACCACCGCCTGGCACACCACGCCCGCGCCCCGCTCCTGGTGGCGCTCCTCCTGACCCGCCCCCCAGGGGTGCGCACCCCGAACACCACGAGGTGCGCCCCCTCCTGACCTGGAGAAACACGTGATCGGCAATCTGATCTGCCTGCTCCTGATCCTGGGGGACGCGGCGCTCGCTCTCGTCTGCATCGTCCTGCTGGCCCTCCGCGAGGAGGAGAACCGGTGACCACTCCTCCGCCCCCGCCCCCGTCCGGCCCCGACCCCCGCGAGTCGTGGCGCAAGGCCGGCCCCAGCGTCAGCTTCACCAAGGCGGGGACCATCCCTCCGCAGCCGACCCACCCCCCGGCGACCGTCTACACCCCGGTCCCTATCGGTGCTGGCCCCGCGGCTCCCTCCGTGGAGGACCTCGCCGCCGCGTTCTGGGCCCCGGCCCGGGCCATCTTCGCCGAGCAGGCCACGGCGATCGCCGACCAGATCGGCCAGCTCCTCACCGAGACCGCCGCCCAGCGCGCCGCCCGCGAGCAGGTCGAGTACGAGGAGCGGCTCGCGGGCCAGCGTGCCCGCATGGACGGCGCGTTCGCCAAGGTCGGCGAGACCGCCGCCGAGCGCGCCGAGCGCCACCGCGTCGAGGACGTCCTCGTCCCCGGACCCGGCGGCGGTCGCGACGACTTCGTCGCCCTGGTCGACCGGCTCGCGGACCGGCTCACCGAGACCCCCGAGGACCGCGCCCGCCGCGAGGAGACCGAGCGCGAGACCGAGAAGCGGCGCGCCCGCGCCCGGGAGGACAAGGCCTACGCCGACGCCGGTGAGACCCCGGCCCAGCGCACCCGCCGCCACCGCCAGCAGAAACTCGCCGACCAGCGCGAAGCCGCCGTCCGGGCCCGCCGCGCACGGCGCCGCGCCGCCCGCGCCACCGGCCCCTCCGACCGCAACCGCCGGTTCCGCCGCTGGTGCGTCCTGACCGCGATCAGCGCCATCGGCGGCTACAGCATCGGCCTCATCCCGATGCTCTCCGCCGGGGGACCGGCCGTCGGCGCCCTCGCCGCGGCCTTCGGCTGGGGCCTCGACCTCTACACCCGCGACCGCGGCCGCATGCGCGTCTCCGAGGTCTCCAGGCCCCTGCCCCTGCTGCTCCTGATCGTCCTGCGCGTCCCGGTCGCCTCCGGCCTGGTCGTCGCCCTGGGCCTCGGCCCGCTCCTGAGCAACGTCCCCGCCCTCTTCTAACCCACCGGCAAGGAGACCATCATGAGCAGCCTCATCGCCCTGGGCACCGGCGGCGCCGCCACGGCCGCCACCTTCTACCTCTACGTCGGCGTCAAGGGCAAGAACAAGATCAAGGTCGCGGACGACCACGTCCCCTACTGGGCGTTCGGAATCGGCCTGCTCGCCGCCAACGCCGGCACCGCGTTCCAGCAGTTCGCCGGCATCGGCCAGCAGCTCTCCGACTCCTTCCAGGGCAACGCCTCCCTGGGCGAGTGGAAGGTCGGCGCGACCGCCGCCGTACTGACCATCGCGGTGTTCGGCCTCAAGCCGAGGGCCTGGAAGGACGCCCTCTGCGGCGCCATCGCCCCGTCGCTGTTCGCCGCCGCCGGGGGCCTGTGGGTCCTGCCCACCAGCATCTTCAGCGGCCTGATCACCGCGTTCATCGGCTGAGGCGAGGCCGCCCCGTGGAGAAGATCTTCCCCACCCACAACGTCGGCGCGACCATCGCGTTCCCGGTCACCGGCCTGCTCACCGGCACGCCCGTCCTCGTCCGCAGGCTCACCGCGCCCCAACGCGAGCGCCGCGCCGAGGCCGCCGCCCTCCAAGCCCGGCAGGACGAACTGGCGGCCACCGCCGCCGCCGAGGCCGACGAGGAGTTCACCAAGAAGCTGACCAAGGAAGCCGATGCCAGCAAGCGGGCCGCGATGGTCCGCGCCCGAGAGACCGAGAAGGTCACGGCCCGCCAGATACGCCTGGAGCAGGCCCAGGCCGGGCGCGCGGAGAAGCGCGGCAAGCTCAAGGAAGCCGCCGGCGCGGCCGCGGTCACCCTGCTCGTCGGCGGCCCGCTGATCTGGTCGCTCGCCCGCCCCCTGATAGAGCCCGGCATCGGCCTACTAATCGGCGCCTGGTGGATCGCCGCCCTCATCCACGCCCCCGCCAAGCCCAAGGCCAAAAACAAGGCCAGGGCCGACCAGGCCAGGGAGGAGAACGAGGACCAGGACGACGAGGACCGCGAGGGCAACGACGACCAGGAGGAGGAGTACGCCCTCCAGACGTCCACGGCCGCGCCCGCCCCGGCCGCTCCCCGCGGGCTCTCCGACGCCCAGCTGACCGCGGCCGTCGAGCACATGGTCGCCCTGCGCGCGCAGACCGACGACGGCCGCGGCCACGTCCACCTCACCGAGGCCCTGGAGAGCCTGCAGCGCCACGGCCACTACCCGGCCCTCACTGCGCGTGATTTCGGCGCCCTCGTCAGGGCCGCCGGCCTCCCCGTCGAACCCAACATTCGGGTGCCTGGCCGCACCCCCAGCACCGGGTTCACCGCAGCCTCCCTCGCCACCCACCTCCGCCGCTCCCCGAGCCTCCCCCCACAGGCCGCCGCCCGGGCCGCCGTCGACCGCACCCCCAAGGCCGCCTGAGACCACCCTCCCCACGCCACCCCTGAGCCCCCGTCCGACGGCCCGCCGACGGGCGCTCAGCCGCGCCCGGACGACCCCTTCCCGCCCCGCTCCCCCAGGGCCGGCCAGGCCCCCGCCCACGCCGACTACATCCAGCCCCTGACCTGCGACGACTACACGACTACAGCCCCGACTACACGCCGACTACACCCCCCGACTACAGCCCTGTCAGAAGGGGCTGGCCCCCTTGTGCCGCCACCGCCGCATGATCCACCCACGCGAAGGACACCCCGCCATGACCGACCGCTGGCCCGCCGGCAAGACGTTCCCCGAGTTCACCCACGAAGAGCTGTGCGCCGCCATCGAGCGCCACCAGGACGACCCCGACCCCGTCACCCAGAGCCTCGTCCGCAGCTGCTGGCGCGAGTGGGAGCGACGCCACGGGCTCACCGAGCAGGAGGCCTGACCCCACCTCCCTGACCTGCTCCACCGGAACCCCCGACCGCTGACGCTCTGTGCCGATCCCGGTGCCGCCCGCCCCCTCGCCTCCGGGCGGGGCAACCCGGCCCCCGTCGCCCGCCATATCACCGACCTCGCCGTACGCGCCGACCCCACCCGGGCCGACAACGCCACCGCCATGGTCATCGACCTGAAGCCCGCCCACTGACCCAACGGGCGGACAGCTCCGAACAACACGAAACCCCGCAGCATCCGTCGACCTTGGCCGGCATGGCGGTTGCTGCGGGGCGACCCGATCCCCTTTCAGAGATCGGAGGACTCCAGCATGCCCGAAAGCAGCACCGGCCCGCAGCCCCGCTGCGAGGCTGCCCACCTCGGCGACGCCAGCCCCTGCGAGGGCCCGCGCGACGCCGTGACCGTCCTCGACCGCCGCGGCGACGGCGCCAAGGCCTGTGTGCACCACGGCACCCGCCTGTACGCCAGCCTCATCGACCCCCGCGTTCACCCCGGCAGCGTTCCCGGCGCCGCCCTCGACGTCCACCACCGCGCCCAGAGCACCTCCGCGTTCGCCTGGCTCGACCACCACCAGCTCCCCGACGAGGACGAGTCGTGAGCCGGACCCCACCCCTCGGCGACAACCGCGGACTGTGGCAGGCCGTCATGGCCGCCGCTGCCGGCCGCTGCCAGTGCCGAGGCACCTGCGGCAGCAGCCACGACAAGGACGGCGGGCGCTGCCACGCCGTCCACGGCATCTACCAGACCAAGCACGGCCGAAGCCGGGTGAGCCTGCTCGCCGCACCCGCCGACCCCGCCGCCCTGCTGCTGCCCGCGCACAAGGCCGCCGCCCTGCCCAAGCGCGAACTGGCCGCCTGGTGCCGACACTGCCACGACGCCGCCCGCCGCGCCGCTGCCAAGGCCCAGCAGGCCACCGCCCCGGCCGCCGAGCCGGACGCCCTGTTCGACCTCTGAACCGCCGGGAGAACCCTGTGCCCATCAAGCTCGTGACCTGCCACGTCGCCGTCTGCGACGTCTGCGCCACCACCTACGGCACCGACCACGACGACCAGTGCGCCGTCCACTGCACCACCCGCGAGGCCGCCGCCGACCTCATCCGCGCCGACCGCGAATGGCTGGTCACCACTGACGGCCGCGTCATCTGCCTCATCGGCGACCCGGCCCACCAGGCCGCCCTCGACGCCCTGCTGCCCCCCGCCCCGGCCGCCGTCTGCGACGGACAGCTCCAGCTCGACCTCTGACCTCCCATCCTTCGGGCGGTCCACGCCCGAAGACCCCGCCCGGGGCTCGGGCCGCCCGCTCCTCACGAAAGGAGCCCGCGTTGAGCACCGAGTACGCCCCGAACGTGATCCCGTTCCGGCCCGAGCCCGCCGAGGTCAAGGCCGCCGAGCAGGCCGTCATCGGCGCCGCCCTGCTCGATCCCGTCCAGGTGCCGGCCCTGGCCGCCCAGCTCGGCGACCCGAGCGTGTTCTACCACCCCGCGCACGAGACGATCTGGCGCACCATCGTCCGCATGGCCGACGGTGAACGGCCGGTCGACCCGGTGCTGTTGGCCGGCGTGCTGCGGGCCCAGGGCGACCTGGCCCGCGTCGGCGGGCCCAGCTACCTGCACACCTGCATCGCGGCCACCCCCACCGCCGCCAACGGCGACTACTACGCCGAGATCGTGCGCGTGGCCGCCGAGCGCCGCCGCATCAACACCGCCACCAGCCGCCTCGCCCACATGGCCGGCGACGACCAGGCCGACCTGGACGCCGTCCGCACCGCCGCGCTCGCCGCCCTCGCGGACCTCGCCTCCGGCGAGACCTGGCTCGACCCCGTCCCGCTCGGCTCGCACGGCGCCCTGCCCACGTTCCCCGTCAAGGCCCTGCCCGGGTGGGTGGGCGCGTACGTGGAGGCGGTGGCGGAGTTCACCCAGACCCCGGCCGACATGGCCGCCACCATGTCCCTGGCCGCGCTGTCGACCGCCGCCGGCGGCCGGGTGGGCGTGGAGATCCGGCCCGGCTGGCGCGAGCAGTCGAACCTCTACCTGGTGTGCGCGATGCCGCCCGCCAGCCGCAAGTCCGACGTGTTCGCGTTCATGACCGGCCCGGTCTACCGGGTCGAGGACGAGCTGCGGGCCGAGGCCCGGCCTCGGATCATCGAGGCCGAGACCGCCAAGGAGACCGCGCTCGCCGAGGTCGAGGCGCTCATGGCCAAGGCCCGCAAGAACCCCGACCTCGACCGCGCCCACCTGGTGGCCGAGATCTCCGGCGCCCGGATGCTGGCCGACGAGATCGTCGTCCCGCCGAGCCCGCGGCTGACCCTGTCCGGGGACATCACCCCCGAGACCGTCACCCACCAGCTCGGCGTCCACCGCTGTCTGGCCGCCCTCTCGCCCGAGGGCGACCTGTTCGACAGCATCGTCGGCCGCTACAGCAGCAAGCCCAACCTCGGAGTCTTCCTCCAGGCCCACAAGGGCGAGCGGCTCCAGGCCGACCGGATCACCCGCGAGCAGCCCACCGTCGACAAGCCGGCGCTCACCATCGGCGTCACCCCGCAACCCGCCGTCCTCCAGGAGCTCGGCGCCGCCCCCGGGGCGCGGGACCGCGGCCTGCTCGCCCGCTTCTTGTACTCGCTCCCGCCGTCCAACCTCGGCTACCGCAAGATCCGCACCACCCCCGTCCCCGAGCCGGTCGCCACCACCTACGACGTCCGCCTGTCCGCGCTCCTGCGCGCCCTCACCGCCCTGGAGGAGCCGGTCACCGTGACGATGACCGAGGCCGCGGACCTCGCCGTCGAGAAGCTGCAGGAGAAGTTCGAGGTCCAGCTCCGCCCTGACGAGCCGCTCGCCCACATCAAGGACTGGGCCGGCAAGCTCGTCGGCCACATCGCCCGCATCGCGGTCCTCCTCCACCTCGCCGACCACGTCGGCGGCGACTGGCGCGCCCCCGTCGAGGCCGCCACCGTCGACCGCGCCGCCGAGATCGCCGAGTACTACACCGCCCACACCCTCGCCGTCTTCGACCTCATCGCCGCCGACCCGGCCACCGAGGACGCCCACGCCCTCCTCCAGTGGCTTCAGCGGCCGAAGAAGGACGGCACCCACCGCACCCACATCAAGGCCCACGACGCCGTCGCCAGCAGCCGCCGCTTCAAGAAGGTCGCCGACGTCGAACCCGCCCTCGCCCTCCTCGAACAACACGGCTGGCTCCGCACCGACCAGCCCCCCGCCAGCGGCCAGCGAGGCCGACCCCAGGCCGTCACCTACCGTGTCCACCCGGCCGCGAGCACCCTCACGAACACGGACACGTCCGCGTAACCGTCAGGAATGTCAGGGCAAACCCCTGACCAGCTCAAATGGCGCCGGACGGCCTGTCAGGAAACGTCAGGGCTGTCAGGGATAACCGAGTATCCCTGACAGCCCTGACAATCCCTGACGCCATGACAGGCGCCATATCGGCAGGTCAGAGAGTTCCCCTGACATCCCTGACGTTTTCCGGCCCCAATCCCCGCCCGCACGCAGGGTCCGTTACATATCGCAACCACCATCCGTACCCGTCTGCGGAGGCTTCGCTATGCCCTCGAAGGGCCGCAACACGAGCGTCGACTCGAACATCCGCCCTCTGCCGACCACCTACCTCGAACCCGAGGACGTCGCCGCGCTGTTCAAGGTCCCGCTGGAGACCGTCTACCAGTGGCGTCGCAAGCGCACCGGCCCGCCCGGCTTCCGGGTCGGTCGGCACCTCCGCTACCACCCCGACGCCGTCGCCCAGTGGGTGGCGGACCAGAGCCGAGAGGCGGCCTGACCCATGGCCGGACACATCCAGGACCGCTGGTACAAGACCGAGCCCGGCCCCGACGGCAAGCCCCGCCGCGTGCGCACCGACCGCTACGGCATCGGCAAACGCTACCGGGCCCGCTACGTCGGGCCCGACGGAACCGAGAAGAGCAAGAGCTTCCCCGACCGTCAGAAGCGGCTGGCTGAGAACTGGCTGACGGAGATCGAGGCCGACATGTCTCGCGGCCAGTACGTCGACCCCAAGGCCGCCCGCATCACCTTCGGGCAGTTCGCGGAGAAGTGGCTGGAGTCCCAGATCACCGACCTCAACACCCGCTCGTCCGTGGACGCGCAGATCCGGCGGCACGCGATCCCCTACCTGGGCTCCCGCCCGATGGACTCGTTCCGCCCGTCGCACATCCGGGAGTGGCTGGCCGAGTTGGAGAATGCGGTCCTCGCCTCCTCTTACCGCCGCGTCATCTTCGGGAACGTCTCCGGCATCTTCACCGCGGCCGTGGAGGACGAACTGCGGACCACGAACCCCTGCCGGTCCCGGTCCGTCACCCCACCGAGCAGGGCCCCGGGGCGGGTGCGCCCGTGGTTGCCCGACCGCGTCGCCGCCGTGCGGGCCGGGCTGCCCGACCGCTACCAGGCCATGAACGACGCCGGCGGGGGCTGCGGGCTGCGGCAGGGCGAGATCTTCGGTCTCCCCGTGGACGAGATCGGGTTCGACACGGGGTGGCTCCACGTCGGCTACCAGGTCAAGGACATCGGCGGACGCCTGGTGTTCGCGCCGCCGAAGCGTGGCAAGGTGCGGGACGTGCCGCTCCCGGAGCGGGTGGGACACGTCTTCAAGGCCCACATGGAGGCGTTCCCGCCGGTGGAGGTCACGCTGCCGTGGCTGACTCCGGACGGGCCGCCGGTCACGAAGCGACTGCTGTTCTCCCGAGGGGAGGGCGGCCCCGTCCGACGGAGCGACTTCAACACGTACGCGTGGAAGCCCGCGCTCGTCTCGGCCGGGATCATCCCGGCGCCCGAGAAGGGCAAGCGGCACCAGGCGTCCCGGGAGGACGGCATGCACGCCCTCCGGCACTTCTACGCCTCCGTCCTGCTGGACGCCGGCGAGAACGTGAAGGCGCTGAGTGGGTACCTCGGACACAGCGACCCGGGTTTCACCCTCAGGGTCTACACGCACCTGATGCCGAGCAGTGACGGTCGCACGCGCCGGGCCGTGGACAAGCTCTACGAAACGCTCGGATGGGCCACCGATCCGAACGCTGACGGCCCACAGACGGCCCCGGGCGGGTGAGAAGCCTCCCGGGTCGGCGATACGACGTCGCCGACCCGGGGCTCCCACCCGCCCAAAGAAGCGCTCTGACCTGGGACTTACAGCACCTGGAGGTTCTTCCGCAGCTCGAACGGGGTGACCTCGGAGCGGTACTCCTCCCACTCCTGGCGCTTGTTGCGCAGGAAGAAGTCGAAGACGTGCTCGCCGAGGGTCTCGGCGACGAGTTCGCTGCGCTGCATCAGGTCGATGGCCTCGCCGAGGTTCTGCGGCATCGGCTGGATGCCGAGGGCGCGGCGCTCGGAGTCGGACAGCGCCCACACGTCGTCGTCGGCGCCGGGCGGCAGCTCGTAGCCCTCCTCGATGCCCTTCAGGCCGGCCGCGAGGGTGACGGCGTAGGCGAGGTACGGGTTGCAGCCGGTGTCCAGGGAGCGGACCTCGATCCGGGTGGAGCCCTGCTTGCCCGGCTTGTACATCGGCACCCGGATCAGCGCCGAGCGGTTGTTGTGGCCCCAGCAGATGTAGGACGGCGCCTCGCCGCCGGCCCCGGCGGTGCGCTGGGAGCCGCCCCAGATCCGCTTGTAGGAGTTCACCCACTGGTTGGTGACGGCGGCGGTCTCGGCGGCGTGCCTGAGCAGGCCCGCGATGAAGGACCGGCCGACCTTGGACAGCTGGTACTCGGCGCCGGACTCGTGGAAGGCGTTGCGGTCGCCCTCGAACAGCGAGACGTGGGTGTGCATGCCGCTGCCGGGGTGCTCGGAGAACGGCTTGGGCATGAAGCTCGCGTGCACGCCCTGCTCCAGCGCGACCTCCTTCATGACCAGCCGGAACGTCATGATGTTGTCGGCGGTGGACAGCGCGTCGGCGTAGCGCAGGTCGATCTCCTGCTGGCCGGGGGCGCCCTCGTGGTGCGAGAACTCGACCGAGATGCCCATCGACTCCAGCATGGTGATCGCCTGGCGGCGGAAGTCGTGGCCCACCCCGCGCGGGGTGTGGTCGAAGTAGCCGGACTGGTCGGCGGGGATCGGCGCGGTTCCGTCGCCGGGCAGGTTCTTCAGCAGGAAGAACTCGATCTCCGGGTGGGTGTAGGGGGTGAAGCCCAGCGCGGAGGCCTTCTCCAGGGTGCGCTTGAGCACGAACCGGGGGTCGGCGAAGGACGGCGATCCGTCCGGCATCAGGATGTCGCAGAACATCCGGGCGGTGCCCGGGGTCTCCGAACGCCAGGGCAGGATCTGGAAGGTGGTCGGGTCCGGCTTGGCGATCATGTCGGACTCGTACACCCGGGCGAACCCCTCGATCGCCGAGCCGTCGAAGCCGATGCCCTCCTCGAAGGCCTGCTCCAGTTCGGCCGGCGCCACCGCGACCGACTTCAGGAACCCGAGCACGTCGGTGAACCACAGCCGGACGAACCGGATGTCACGCTCTTCGAGCGTCCGAAGCACGAACTGCTGCTGCTTGCCCATGGGGACAGTCTCACCTCTGCTCTTTACGCTCGTGTTACGCCCCGGAGGCCGTGGAAAGACCTCGTCAAGCGATTGCCCCCATCATGGCCGATCCCCGCCCGGCCCGGCAGCGCCGACCCCTCCGCCAACGCCTCCGCCGACCTCGCCGCCGACCTCGCCGCCGGCCCCTCCACCGGTCTCCGCCCAGGACATTGCGTCAGTTAGACGATTACACTCGGAGGCATGCCCAATCTCCGTCTCGCCCTGTGCCAGATCGACCCCTGGGTCGGCGACCTCGCCCGCAACGGCGACGAGGTGGTGCGCTGGACCAAGCGGGCCGCCGGGGCCGGCGCGCAGCTGGTCGCCTTCCCCGAGATGGCCCTCACCGGGTACCCGGTGGAGGACCTCGCCCTGCGCCACTCCTTCGTCGAGGCCTCGCGCGGCGCGCTGGTCGAGCTGGCCGGCCGCCTGGCCGCGGAGGGGCTGGGCGAGGTCCCGGTGCTGGTCGGCTACCTCGGGCGCTCCGAGCACCCCTCGCCGCGCTTCCACCGCCCGGTCGGCTCCCCGCAGAACTGCGCCGCGGTGCTGCACCGGGGCGAGGTGGTGACCCGCTTCGCCAAGCACCACCTGCCCAACTACGGCGTGTTCGACGAGTTCCGCTGGTTCGTCCCGGGCGACCAGCTGCCGGTGCTGCGGGTGCGCGGGGTGGACGTCGCGCTGGCCGTCTGCGAGGACATCTGGCAGGACGGCGGCCGGGTCACCGCCGCCCGCGAGGCCGGCGCCGGGCTGCTGCTGGTGGTCAACGGCTCCCCGTACGAGCGGAACAAGGACGACCAGCGGCTGGAGCTGGTGCGCCGCCGGGCGGCCGAGGCGGGCTGCGCCCTGGCGTACGTCAACATGGTCGGCGGCCAGGACGAGCTGGTCTTCGACGGCGACTCGATCGTGGTCCGCCCGGACGGCGAAGTCCTGGCCCGCTCACCGCAGTTCGAGGAGCACCTGCTGGTGCTGGACCTCGACCTGCCGGGCGCCGCGGGCGACGACACCGACGGCCTGCTGCTGAGCGACGGGCTGCACCTGGTCCGCACCGATCTGGGCGGCGAGCCGCAGGACCGGCCCGCCGAGGGGCTCACCGCCGAGGTGGCGCCGCGGCTGTCCGACGAGGCCGAGATCTGGGCCGCGCTGGTCTCCGGCACCCGGGCGTACGTGACCAAGAACGGCTTCACCTCGGTGCTGATCGGTCTCTCCGGCGGCATCGACTCGGCGCTGGTGGCCGCGATCGCGGTGGACGCGGTCGGCGCGCGGAACGTGCACGGCGTCTCGATGCCCAGCCGCTACTCCTCCCGGCACTCCCGGGACGACGCGGCCGAGCTGGCCCGCCGCACCGGGCTGCCGCTGCGGACCGTCTCCATCGCCCCGATGTTCGACGCCTACCTGGAGGCGACCGAGCTGACCGGTCTGGCCGAGGAGAACCTGCAGTCCCGGCTGCGCGGCACCCTGCTGATGGCGATCTCCAACCAGGAGGGGCACATCGTGCTCGCGCCCGGCAACAAGAGCGAGCTGGCGGTCGGCTACTCGACCCTGTACGGCGACTCGGTGGGCGCCTACGGGCCCATCAAGGACGTCTACAAGTCGCTGGTGTTCCGGCTGGCCCGCTGGCGCAACGAGGAGGCCGTCCGGCGCGGCGAGGTGCCGCCGATCCCGGAGAACACCATCACCAAGCCGCCGTCCGCCGAGCTGCGGCCGGACCAGGTGGACACCGACTCGCTGCCCGACTACGAGCTGCTGGACGACGTGCTGGCCCGCTACATCGAGGGCGACGAGGGCCGGGATGCGATCGTGGCGGCCGGCTTCGACCCGGCCGTGGTGGACCGGGTGGTCCGGCTCGTCGACACCGCCGAGTACAAGCGGCGCCAGTACCCGCCGGGCCCGAAGATCTCGGTCAAGAACTTCGGCCGCGACCGCCGCCTGCCGATCACCAACCGCTGGCGGCGCGGCTAGCGGACCGGCTGGTAGCGGTAGGTGGCGGCCACCGCGAGGTGGTCGCTGCCGTCCCGGGGCAGGGTGCGGGAGTCGAGCGGGTCCAGCCCGCCCTTGCTCATGATCTGGTCGATCCGGGCCATCGGGAGGGCCGCCGGCCAGCTGAAGCCGAAGCCGTCCCCGGCGGCGCCCTGGGCCGAGCGCATCTGCGAGGTGACCGGGGCCAGGCTGCGGTCGTTCATGGTGCCGTTGAGGTCGCCGAGCAGCAGGACCTTCTTGAGCGACTCGGCCTCGATCGCGTCGCCGAGCGCCTGCGCGCTGACGTCCCGCTGGTTGACGGTGAAGCCGCCCTCGGCCTTCAGCCGCACCGAGGGCAGGTGCGCCACGTACACCGCGAGCGGGCCCTGCGGGGTGGTGACCTTCGCCCGGAAGGCCCTGGTCCAGCCCATCTTCAGGTCCACCGGGGAGACGTCGTCGATCGGGTACTTCGACCAGAGCCCGACCGTGCCCTCCACGGTGTGGTACGGGTAGGCGCCGGCGAGCCCGGTCTCGTACGAGCGCAGCTGCCGGCCGGCCAGCTCCTGCAGGGCGACGATCTGGGCGCCGGAGTCCACCAGGGTGCGGACGGTGCCCGGCACGTCGGTGTTGGCGGCGGCGACGTTGTGGCTGACCACCGTGAAGTCGCCCGGGCCGCCCCTCTTGTCGCTCAGCAGGCCGCCGAACAGGTTGACCCAGAGCACGACGGGCAGCAGCAGGGCGAGCAGCGCGGTGGCGGAGCGGCGCAGCAGCGCGGGCACCAGCAGCACCGGGACGGCCAGGCCCAGCCAGGGCAGGAAGGTCTCCAGCAGGCTGCCGAGGTTGCCGACGCCGTTGGGCAGCTCGGCGTGGAAGCCCAACAGCGCGGCGGTGAGCACGGCCAGCGCGGCGATCACCAGGCCGCGCCGCCAGGGGCCGCTGCCGCGGGCGTCCCGGCCCCAGTGGCGCAGGCCGAGGAAGCCGCCGCGACGCTCCGCGGGGGCCGGGCCGTCGGCGGCGCCCCCGGGGGCGGTGATCCGCTCGGTCCTGTCCGCCTGCGCCATGAAGTGGCTCCCGTCGCTCGTGCCGTCGCCGCTCCGTGCCCGGCCCGTGGATGGTGCGGGCGCGTACGGACCGGTGCCGGTTTGATCGGATACCCGGCTCAGCCTATGCCGGGACAGACGTCGCTCCCGCTGAGCGGGTTCCGGCGTGGCCCGGTTTGGTGAGGGAGGCCACGTCCGGCGCACGGTCGGGCACCGGGGCACGTCGGGGCGCCGGGGCGCGAGCGCACGGTCGGGCGCCCGGCGCGTGGCCGGGCGCCGGGTCGGGCCGGGCCGGGCCGGGTCGGGCCGGGCCGGGCCGGGTCGGGTCAGCGGGGTGCGAGGCCCTCGAGCACGGAGTCGACCATCTTGCGGGCCAGGTCCGGGTCCTCCAGGTCGGAGTCGTCCCAGAGGATGCTGCGGTAGAGGATCGGGCCCATCAGGAGGTCGCCGAGCAGGTCCACGTCGAGGTCGGAGCGGAGCACGCCCTCGTCGATGGCACGGCGGACGAGGTCGAGCCCGGCGTCGCGGCGCGGCTTGATCACCCGTTCGCGGTAGGCGCTGTGCAGCTCGGGCAGGCTGTGCATCTGGCCGAGGGCGGCCTTGAGGAGCCAACGGGTGCGCTTGGCGAGGCCGCGCCGACGCATGTAGTCGATCATGGCGATCAGGTCGGCCCGGGCGCCGTTGCCGGTCGGCTCGGGCAGCGGCTCCTCCAGCCGGCCGACCACGTCGACCAGCAGGGCCTCCTTGTTGGGCCAGCGCCGGTAGATGGTGGCCTTGCCGACTCCGGCCGCGGTGGCGATGCCCTCGACGGTGAGCTCGGAGAGCGCGGTGCCGCCCGCCAGCAGGTCCTCGACGGCGGTGAAGATGGCCTGCTCGGCGGCCTCGCTGCGGGGCCGGCCGCGGCGCACCGCCGCGCAGGGCCGCCCGGTGTCGGCGCTCGGCGTGTCCGTCGTCATCCCCGCTGTCTCCCTACGCTCTCCCCGGCCGCACTGGCGCCGTGGGGTGTCCCTCGGTGGGTCCGCGGCGGAGGCCTGCCCCGGACCGAGGCCCTGCCACCCGGTGCGTACCCGGATGACAGGGCCATTGTCACTCAGTCACGGTGTGTCCCGGCCGCTGGTCAGGCGTCCGCGGCCGCGGCCTCCCGCTCCTGGCCGCGCGGTTCGGGGGCCGAACCGACCGAACCGACCGGGCCGGCCGGGCCCGCGGGGGCGGCCGGGCGGCGCGGGAGCAGGAACCAGGCGACGACGGCGCCGATCACCGAGACGCCCGCCGAGAGCGAGGCCACCACGTGCATGGCGTGGACGAAGGAGTCGTTCGCGGGGGCGATCAGCGCCTGGCCGCCGGGGATGCGGTCGGCGATGGCCAGGGTGGCCTCCAGCGACTCGCCGGCCTTGTCGCGCAGCCCCTCGGGCAGGTGGGTCAGGGTGTCGGACATCCCGTCGCGGTAGACGGTGGAGAGCACCGCGCCGAGTACGGCGACCCCGAGCGAGCCGCCGACCTGGCGGAAGGTGTTGTTGACGGCCGAGCCGGCGCCGGCCTTCTCCCGGGGCAGCGAGGCCATGATCGCGACGGTGACCGGCGGCATGACGTGCGCCATGCCGGCGCCCATCACCAGGCCGAGCACGACCAGCACCCAGATCGGGGTGGTGGCGGTCAGCACGACGTAGCCGAGGAAGCCGACCGCGACCAGCAGCATGCCGCCGGTGGCGGTGGCGGCGACGCCCAGGCGGTCGACCACCAGCCGGGCCCGCGGGGCGAACACCAGCTGGGCGGCGGCCAGCGGCAGCATCAGCACACCGGCCTGGAGGGCGCTGTAGCCGCGCACGCTCTGGATGTAGAACACGCCGAAGAACGAGACGCCCATCAGCGCGAAGAAGATCACGCCCACGACCACCACGGAGGCGCTGAACACCTTGTCGCGGAACCAGGTGACGTCCAGTGCGGGGAAGGCGGTGCGGCGCTCGAACCAGACGAAGGCGACCAGCGCGACCACACCGACCAGGACCGGCACCCAGGCCTCGGCCGCGGTGAAGTCGGCCAGCTCGCCGCCCTTGATGATGCCGTAGATCAGCGCGACCAGGCCGATGATCGACAGCAGCACGCCGACCGGGTCCATCCGGCCCGGGTCGGGGTCCTTGGACTCGGGGACCAGGATCACCATCGCGATCACCGCGACGACCACGATCGGGACGTTGATCAGGAAGACCGAGCCCCACCAGAAGTGCTCGATCAGCAGGCCGCCGGTGATCGGGCCGATGGCGATGGCCAGGCCGACCGCGCCGGCCCAGATCCCGATCGCCTTGGGCTGCTCGGAGCGCTCGAAGACGTTCATGATGATCGCCAACGTGGCGGGCATCGCGAGCGCGCCGCCGACGCCCATCAGGGCGCGGTAGCCGATGAGTTCACCGGGCGAGGAGGCCAGCGCGGACAGCAGCGAGGCGATCCCGAAGACCACCATGCCGGCCAGCAGCGCGCGCTTGCGGCCGAACCGGTCGCCGAGCAGGCCGGAGGTGAACAGCAGCCCGGCGAAGACCAGGGTGTAGGAGTTGATCGACCATTCCAGATCGCTCTGGGTGGCGCCGAGGCCGACCGGCGCGGGGGTCGCGATGGTCTTCATCGCGACGTTGAGGATCGAGTTGTCGAGCACGACGACGAGCAGGGCGAGCAGCAGGGTGCCGAGGATCGCCCAGCGCCGACGGTGGATGGCTTCCGGCACCCGTGGTGGCGCGGCTGCGGTGGTCATTGGTGTTTCCCGTCCGTGTTGGTGTGGCACTGGCGGGCAATTCCGAGCCGCATGCGTCTCGTTACCCCCCGCACCAGAGTAGCGGGCGATACGATACGAGACGAATCCGTTTCGTAAAGGGCAGGCAAATTCGGAGCCCCCGCACCCCGGCGCGGCCCTCCCGCACGCCCCGGCGCGGCCCTCCCGCACGCCCGGTGTGTCCTGGATCGCACCGGGACGCGGGCACCCCTCTTTGCGCGGGCGCCGGGGCGTGCAAGCATGGAGGTGATCCGGGGACGCCGTACGGCGCCACGAGACGACAACCCTTCAGGAGTCCGTTCGATGAACGCTTCTACGCCTTCGCCTGCCCAGAACCAGGCGTCGACCGCCACCCTCTACGGCGGGGTCACCAACCGCCGTGTCACCGTCCGCGACCTCGCCGCCGCCAAGCAGCGCGGCGAGAAGTGGTCGATGCTCACCGCCTACGACGCCCTCACCGCGGGCGTGTTCGACGAGGCCGGCATCCCGGTGCTGCTGGTCGGCGACTCGGCGGGCAACTGCCACCTCGGCTACGAGACCACCGTCCCGGTGACCATGGATCAGATGGTGATGCTCTCCGCCGCCGTCGTCCGCGGCACCAAGCGGGCCATGATCGTCGCCGACCTGCCGTTCGGCTCGTACCAGGAGTCCCCCGCGCAGGCCATGCACAACGCGGCCCGGCTGATGAAGGAGGCCGGGGTCGGCGCGGTCAAGCTGGAGGGCGGGGAGCGCAGCGCCCGCTCGATCGAGCTGCTGGTCGAGGCCGGCGTCCCGGTGATGGCCCACATCGGCCTCACCCCGCAGTCCGTGCACGCCCTCGGCGGCTACCCCGTCCAGGGCCGCGGCGACGAGGCGGCGCACCAGCTGCTGCGCGACGCCAAGGCCGTCCAGCAGGCGGGCGCCTTCGCGGTGGTGCTGGAGGCCGTCCCGGCCGAGCTGGCCGCCCAGGCCACCGAGCAGCTGGCGATCCCGACCGTCGGCATCGGCGGCGGGCCGGACACCGACGCCCAGGTGCTGGTCTGGACCGACATGGCCGGCATGACGGCCGGCCGGGTGCCCAAGTTCGTCAAGCAGTACGCCGACCTGCGGACCGTCCTCGGCGACGCCGCCCGGGCGTACGCCGAGGAGGTGCGCACCGGCGCCTTCCCGGCGGCGGAGCACAGCTTCCACTGACGCTCGGCACCGCGGCCCCGCTCCCCCTCGGCGTTTCCGGGGAGCGGGGCCGCGGTCGTTCCCCCGCATCATCGTTCCCCCGGCCCCCGGCCCCGGCGGCCGATGACAGCGGCGTGACAGCGGGCTGGCAGCGCACCGCCCGGGCCGACAGGGGGCTGACAGCCGGGGCGGACACCCTGGGGGCATGACACGAATCGCGACGGCCCCGAACGACCGGGGAACCACCTCCGGGAACGCCGTGGAGGTGCACGGCATCGTCAAGCACTACGGCGCCACCAAGGCCCTCGACGGGGTCGACCTGACCGTCAAGGAGGGCACCGTCCTCGGTGTGCTCGGCCCCAACGGCGCGGGCAAGACCACCCTGGTGCGCGTCCTGTCCACGCTGATCAAGCCGGACGCCGGCACCGCGTACGTCGGCGGCTACGACGTGCTGCGCCAGCCCAGGCAGCTGCGCCGCACGATCGGCCTCACCGGCCAGTACGCCTCCGTGGACGAGCTGCTCTCCGGGTACGAGAACCTCTACCTCATCGGCCGGCTGCTCGACCTCCCCCGCCGGGAGGCCAGGGCCCGGGCCGCCGAGCTGCTGGAGCGCTTCTCGCTCACCGAGGCCGCCAAGCGGCCCGCCAAGACCTACTCCGGCGGCATGCGCCGCCGCCTCGACCTGGCCGCCAGCATGATCGGCCGCCCCCGGGTGCTCTACCTGGACGAGCCCACCACCGGCCTGGACCCGCGCACCCGCAACGAGGTCTGGGACGAGGTGCAGCGGATGGTCGCGGAGGGCAGCACCGTGCTGCTGACCACCCAGTACATGGAGGAGGCGGAGCAGCTCGCGAGCGAGCTGACCGTCATCGACCGCGGCAGGGTGATCGCCAACGGCCTGGTAGCCGAGCTCAAGGCCAAGGTCGGCGGGCAGACCCTCCAGGTCCGCCCGGCCCACCCGGCCGAGCTGCCCGAGATGGCCCGCTGCCTGCACGAGAGCGGCATCACCAACGCCACCGTCTCCACCGACACCGGCCTGCTCGCGGTGCCGATCACCGGCGAGGAGCAGCTGACCAGGGTGATCGGGGTGCTCGGCACCCGCGGCTTCGCCGTCGCCGGCATCGACACCAAGGTGCCCAGCCTGGACGAGGTCTTCCTCGCCATCACCGGCAAGCCCGCGTCCGCCGCCGCGGAGCCCGCCCCCAGCCTCGCCAAGGAGCCCGTCGCATGACCACCGCCACGCTCACCCCCTCCCGGGCCCGGGACACCCGGCCGGTGGAGGACTCCCGGATCGGCCTGACCGGCACCCTGCGGCACGTCGGCGCGCTGACCAGGCGCAACCTGATGCGGATCAAGGCCGACCCGGAGTCGATGTTCGACGCCGTGCTGATGCCGATCATCTTCACCGTGCTGTTCGTCTACGTCTTCGGCGGCGCGATGGCCGGCAGCCAGGACGACTACAAGCAGTACCTCGTCCCCGGTCTGCTCGGGCAGACCGGCCTCACCCTCGCGATGGCCGTCGGCACCGGCCTCAACACCGACTTCCAGACCGGCGTGATGGACCGCTTCCGCACCCTGCCGATCGGGCGGGCCTCGGTGCTGCTGTCCAAGATCGTCGCCGAGACCCTCCGCGGGCTGGTCTCCTTCGCGATCCTGATCGGCTTCGCGATGCTGATCGGCTTCGAGGTGAGGACCGGCCTGCCGGAGGTGCTGGCCACCATCGGCCTGGGCCTGGTGTTCGGCATGTCGATCGTCTGGATCTCGATGCTGCTGGGCATGGCGCTGCGCAGCGCCCAGGCCGTCCAGGGCGTGGCCATGCTGGTCCTGATGCCGATGCAGTTCGGCAGCTCGATCTTCGCCAGGACCGACACCATGCCGGGCTGGCTGCAGTCCTTCACCAAGGTCAACCCGCTCTCGGCGCTCGCCGACGCCTCCCGCGCCCTGCTCAACGGCGAGGGCGCGGTGGCCCACCCGGTGATGATCGTGCTGGCCTGGTCGGCCGGCATCACCGCGGTCTTCGCCCCGCTGGCCGTGGCCCGCTTCCGCAAGCGGACCTGAGCCGACGCGACCACCGCCGGCCCCCCGTCGGGGGAAGGCCGGCGGACTTGGACGGCCGGCCGCCCGGGACAGGCGCCGGCCGGCGGACGGGCCCGTGCGGCCGGTGACCAGGGGACGGGCACCGGCCGCACGGGCCCACCAGCCCCACGGC
>NZ_JBEXWT010000047.1:0-69469 GCF_040629945.1 Kitasatospora sp. NPDC005856
GCACCCCGGCGGAGCAGGCCGAGCCCGTCGAGCACTCGATGCCCTGGGTCGAGAGCGAAGGGCCTTCCGGCGTTTCCGGGTCCGTCCCGCCCGGCGCGGTTCCGGGCGGGACACCAGGCCCGTCGGGCCGACCGCCGGAGCGGACGGCCCGACCCGGGCTCAGCGGCCGCGCAGCGCGCGGTAGCGGGCGACCAGCTCCGCGGTGGAGCTGTCCAGCTGCTCGGTTCCCTCGCCGGTGAGCAGCACCGGCTCGATCCGCTTGGCGAGCACCTTGCCCAGCTCGACGCCCCACTGGTCGAAGGAGTCGATGTTCCAGACCGCGCCCTGGACGAACACCTTGTGCTCGTAGAGCGCGACCAGCTGGCCGAGCACCGAGGGGGTCAGCTCGCCGGCCAGGATGGTGGTGGTCGGGTGGTTGCCCTTGAAGGTCTTGTGCGGGACGAGCTCGGCGGGCACGCCCTCGGCCACGACCTCCTCCGGGGTCTTGCCGAAGGCCAGCGCCTGGGTCTGGGCGAAGAAGTTGGCCAGCAGCAGGTCGTGCTGGGCGACCAGACCGGGGAGCAGGTCGGCGACCGGCTCGGCGAAGCCGATGAAGTCGGCCGGGATGACCTTGGTGCCCTGGTGCAGCAGCTGGTAGTAGGCGTGCTGGCCGTTGGTGCCGGGGGTGCCCCAGACCACGGGGCCGGTCTGCCAGCCCACCGGGGTGCCGTCGCGGGTCACCGACTTGCCGTTGGACTCCATGTCCAGCTGCTGGAGGTAGGCGGTGAACTTGGACAGGTAGTGCGAGTAGGGCAGCACCGCGTGGGCCTGGGCGTCGAAGAACGCGCCGTACCAGACGCCGAGCAGTCCGAGCAGCAGCGGGACGTTCTGCTCGGGCGGGGCGGTGCGGAAGTGCTCGTCGACCAGGTGGAAGCCGTCCAGCATCTCACGGAAGGCGTCCGGGCCGATGGCGATCATCAGCGAGAGGCCGATCGCCGAGTCGTAGGAGTAGCGGCCGCCCACCCAGTCCCAGAACTCGAACATGTTGGCGGTGTCGATGCCGAAGTCCTGCACGCCCTGGGCGTTGGTGGACAGCGCGACGAAGTGCTTGGCCACCGCGTCGGTGTCGGCGCGCAGCCCGGTGAGCAGCCAGTCGCGGGCGGAGACCGCGTTGGTGATGGTCTCGATGGTGGTGAAGGTCTTCGAGGCGACGATGAACAGCGTCTCGGCCGGGTCGAGGTCGCGGACCGCCTCGTGCAGGTCGGCGCCGTCGACGTTGGAGACGAAGCGGACGTCGAGGTCGCGCCTGGCGTACGAGCGGAGCACCTCGTAGGCCATCGCCGGGCCGAGGTCGGAGCCGCCGATGCCGATGTTGACGACGGTGCGGATCGGCTTGCCGGTGTGGCCCTTCCACTCGCCGCTGCGGACCCGGTCGGCGAAGGCGGCCATCTTGTCGAGGACCGCGTGCACCGCGGGCACCACGTTCTCGCCGTCGACCTCGATCACGGCGCCGCGCGGGGCGCGCAGCGCGGTGTGCAGGACGGCGCGGTGCTCGGTGTTGTTGATCTTCTCGCCGCGGAACATGGCGTCCCGCAGCTCGGCGACGCCGGTGGCGGCGGCCAGCTCGCGCAGCAGCGCCAGCGTCTCGTCGGTGACCAGTTGCTTGGCGTAGTCCACGTGCAGGTCGCCGACCTGGAGGGTGTAGCGGCGGCCGCGCTCGGGGTCGGCGGCGAACAGCTCGCGCAGGTGGGTGTCGCCCAGTTCGGTCCGGTGCTTGGCCAGGGCGGCCCACTGCGGGGTGCGGTCCAGCGGGGTGCGGGCGTCGGCGCGGGTCTCCGACATCGGTGGGTCCTCGATTCATCTGGGTGCAGAAACCGGCAGGGCCAGGCGTGAGGGTTCGCCGAGGTCGTGCGGGTACTGGTGGTGCGCCGACTCCGTTGACGGCCTGCCCGGGTTCAGCCTATGCAACCCCGGAGCCGGTCCCGCACATTCCGCCCCGCGGGCGCGGACAGTCCGTCACTTCCGTTCGGACCGCAGGTCGAGTCCGCGCAGCACCTGGTCGACCAGCTCCGGATCGGCGCCGAGTTCGCTGCGGGCGGCGAGCATCTCGCGGCGGGAGGCGGCGATCATCTCCTGTTCGACGTCCCGGGCGGCGCGCCACTGGGCCATCCGCAGCTTGGCCTCGGCGGCCTCCTCCTCGGCGTAGTTCTCCGGGCAGAGCCGGGCCAACCGGTCGTGCTGACGGTCCCGCAGGCGGTCGGCGACCTCGGCGGGCAGCCGGTCCTGCTCCTCCAGCTCGCCGAGCCGCTTGAGCCCGGCCTTGGCGGCCCGCCACCAGAGCCGGCGCACGGCCTGCTCGTGCTGGTCCTGGTCGATGTCCAGTTCGAACCGCTTGGCCAGCCAGGGCAGGGTGAGGCCCTGCACCAGCAGGGTGAAGAGCACCACGCTGAAGGCGATGAAGACCAGTCGGCCGCGCTCGGGGAAGTCCTCGCCGGAGTGCAGGGTGAGCGGGATGGCGAGCGCCAGGGCGACGGTGGCCACGCCGCGCATGCCGGACCACCAGAGGATCACGCTCTCCTTCCAGCTGAACGGCGTGTCCTCGTCGTCGCCGGAGCGCAGCTTCTTCGACAGCCAGCCGGCCGGCAGCAGCCAGAGCAGCCGGACCAGGACGACCACCGCGATGACCACGGCGGCGTCGCCGAGGAACCCGGTCCAGCCGCTGCCGGCCTCCTTGAGGACGGTGGCCAGCTCCAGGCCGATCAGGCCGAAGGCGACGCCGGTGATCAGGATCTCGACCACCTCCCAGAAGGCGTTGCCGACCAGCCGGTAGGAGACGGCGTCCGCGTCGGAGGCCCGCTCGGCGAGGTAGAGCGCGCAGATCACGACGGCGAGCACGCCGGAGCCGTGGATCTCCTCGGCGATGGTGTAGGCGGCGAAGGGCACCAGCAGGTTGAGCGCGACCTGCTGGGTCGGGTCGTCCAGGCGCTCGGCGAGCTTGGTGTTGACCCAGCCGAGCGCGACGCCGACCACCACGGCCAGCACCGCGGACAGCACGAAGCGCAGCACCGCGTCGCCGGCCGAGAAGTCGCCGCTGACCATGGCCTCGATGGACAGCGAGTAGATGACGATCGCGGTGACGTCGTTGAACAGCCCCTCGCTCTCCAGGATCGCCACCAGGCGGCGGGGCAGCCCGACGCTCCCGGCCACCGCGACGGCGGCGACCGGGTCGGGCGGGGAGACCAGGGCGCCGACCGCGATGGCGGCGGCCAGCGGCAGGGTGGGCAGCAGCCAGTGCACGGTGCCGGCCACGGCGATCGTGGTGACCGCCACCAGGGCGACCGCCAGCAGCAGGATCGAGCGGGCGTTGGCCTTGAAGTAGCGCACCGAGGAGCGCCGGGCCACCGCGAAGATCAGCGGCGGCAGGACCAGCGGCAGGATCAGCTCGGGCTCGATCGTGACGTCCGGGATCTGTGGGACCAGCGCCATGACGATGCCGAGCAGGGTCATCAGCACCGGCTGTGGCACTCCGGTCTTCCGTCCGAGCGGCATGGTCACCACGGAGGCGAGCAGCACCAGGAAGAACAGGGGCAGCTGGCCCACGGGGAGGTTCCTCTCGTCGACGGACGGCTGAGCGCCGCCCAGGATAAATCTGACAATGCGCCCATCAGTGTCGACACGCCGAACGAGGGCTTGACCTCAAGTGCACTTCAGGTCCGAGCATCGTCGACGCCGGAAGGATCGAAAGTGATCGACGGGGATCAACAGCGGTCGAGAAGGGGCGGGAACAGGCATGAAGGCGGTCACCGTGACAGGGAAGGGCGGCCCGGAGGTTCTGCGGGTCGCCGAGGTGCCCGACCCGGAGCCCGGGCCGGGCGAGGTGCGGGTACGGGTGTACGCCGCGGGCGTGCAGCCGGTGGACCTCGCGATCCGCGAGGGGTTCCGCCCGCCGGGACTGGCGGTCGAGCCGCCGTTCGTCCTCGGCAACGAGTTCGCCGGGGTGGTGGACGCCCTCGGACCGGACGCCGGGGGCTGGAGGATCGGGGACGAGGTCCTGGGCTTCCGGGTGCTGGGCTCCCAGGCCGACCTGGTCGTGGTGGACGCCGGTCGGCTGGTGGCCAAGCCGGCCGGGATGCCGTGGGAGCAGGCCGGCTCGCTCTCCGCTTCCGGCCAGACCGCGCACGTGGCGCTCGGCGCGCTCGGCGTCGGCCCCGGCGACACCGTGCTGGTGCACGGCGCCGCGGGCGGGGTCGGCACGGTCGCCGTCCAGCTGGCCCGGGCCCGGGGCGCCACGGTGATCGGCACCGCGAGCGAGCGCAACCACGGCTACCTGCGGGAGCTGGGCGCGGTGCCGGTCACGTACGGCGACGGGCTGGTCGAGCGGGTCCGGGCGGTGGCGCCGCAGGGGGTGACCGCGGCCTTCGACGCCGCCGGGCGGGGCGCGCTGGAGGCCTCCGTCGAGCTGGTCGCCGACCGGGACCGGATCGGCACCGTGGTCGACTACCCGGGCGCCGAGCGGCTGGGCGTCCGGGGGTTGCGGGGCGAGCGGACGGCCGGGCGGCTGGCCGAGCTGGTGAAGCTCTGGGAGGCCGGCGGGCTGCGGCTGGAGGTCGAGGAGTCGTTCCCGATCGAGCGGGTCGCCCAGGCCCACCGGCTGGTCGGCGCCGGGCACGTCCGGGGCAAGGTCGTGCTGACCATGTGAGCGCGCCCGGCACCCCGCTCCGGGCCGATTGTGAGTTTCGGCCGCTGACCAGGTAATGTTCTCCACGTCAGCAGGCGCCGCTAGCTCAGTTGGTTAGAGCAGCTGACTCTTAATCAGCGGGTCCGGGGTTCGAGTCCCTGGCGGCGCACAGACAGCCGGAAGGCCCTTCGCGAGAGCGAAGGGCCTTCCGGCGTTTCCGGGTCCGTCCCGCCCGGCGCGGTTCCGGGCCGTCGGCGCCGCGCGGTTTCCGCGTCCAGCCGCGCCGCGGATGGCAGGAAAGGTGGGAAACCGGTCATTGCTGCCACCGCCTCCCGTTGGGAGGCTGGTCGCATGAGAGCGCGCAGCGTGGTCATCGTCGTCTTCGAGGGCGTGCAGAGCCTGGACGTGACCGGCCCCCTGGAGGTCTTCGCGGGCGCGGTCCAGGCCTCCGGGCAGCGGGACGCGTACCGGGTGATCACCGCCTCCCCGGGCGGGGGCCCGGTGCGCAGCCACAGCGGACTGCGGCTGCTGCCGGACACGGACCTGGCCGAGGTCGGGCCGGTGCACACCCTGGTGGTTCCCGGCGGGGAGGGCACCAGGCTCGTGGACCCGGCCCTGGTGGCGCGGATCCGGGAGCTGGCCGGACGGGCCGAGCGGGTGGTGTCGGTGTGCACCGGCGCCTTCCTGCTCGCCGAGGCCGGACTGCTGGCCGGGCGCCGGGCCACCACCCACTGGGCCTACGGCGAGGAACTGGCCCGGCGGTTCCCGGACGTCGAGGTGGACCCGGACCCGATCCACGTCCGGGACGGGCGGATCGCCACCTCGGCCGGGGTCACCGCCGGGATCGACCTGGCTCTGGCCCTGGTCGAGGAGGACCTCGGGCGCAAGACGGCCCTGCTGGTCGCCCGCCACCTGGTGGTCTTCCTGCGCCGGCCGGGCAACCAGGCCCAGTTCAGCACCCAGCTGGCCGCGCAGGTGGCGGCCCGGCAGCCGCTGCGCGAGGTGCAGCGGTGGATCGCCGAGCACCCGGAGGCCGACCTCTCGGTCGAGGCGCTGGCCGGCCGGTCGGCACTGTCCCCGCGCCACTTCGCCCGGGCCTTCGCCGCCGAGGTGGGGGTGACCCCGGGCCGGTACGTGGACGGAGTGCGGCTGGAGGCCGCCCGCCGACTGCTGGAGGACACCGACGACGGCATCGAGGAGATCGCGCGCTCCTGCGGCTACGGCACCCCGGAGGCGATGCGGCGCGCCTTCGTCCGGGCCCTGGCCGCCCCGCCCGCCGAGTACCGACGCCGCTTCCGACCCGAACCCACCGGAGGACACTGATGCGCATCGCCATCCTGCTCTACCCCGAGTTCACCACCCTGGACGCGGTCGGCCCGTACGACGTGCTGTCCCGGCTCCCCGGCGCCGAGGTCGTGTTCACCGCCGCCGAACGGGGGCCGGTGCGCAACGACGTCGGCAGCCTGGCGATCACCGCCGACGCCGCCCTGCACGAGGTGGACTCGGCCGACCTGCTGCTGGTGCCCGGCGGCCCCGGCACCCGGGCCCAACTGACGGACCGGACCGTGCTCGACTGGGTGCGGCGGGTGGACGCGACCACCACCTGGACCACCTCGGTCTGCACCGGCTCGCTGATCCTCGGCGCCGCCGGGCTGCTGGAGGGCCGCCGGGCCACCAGCCACTGGGGCGTCCTGGACGAGCTGCCCCGGTACGGGGCGGAGCCGGTCGCGGACGAGCGGGTCGTCATCGACGGCAAGTACGCCATCGCCGCCGGGGTCTCGGCCGGCATCGACCTCGCACTGACGCTGGCCGGCCGGATCGCCGGGGACACCGTCGCCCAGGCGATCCAGCTGCTGATCGAGTACGACCCGCAGCCGCCGTACGCCTCGGGCTCGCTCGCGAAGGCGTCACCCGAGGTGGTCGAGGCGGTGAACCGGCTGATGCAGGACTGAGGGGCCTGCCCGGCAAAGGTCCGCCGGACAGGCCTCAGGACAGCCCCTGGCCGCGCACCGGGGGGAAGGCGTGGCGGCGGGCGGCGGTGGCCACGGCGAGGACGGGGAGCATCAGCGCGAGGACCGTCCAGGGCAGGGCGCCGGTGCCCAGGCCGCTCAGGACCAGGCCGCCGACCACGCCGCCGCCCGCCATCGCGGCGTTCCACAGGGTCACCAGGACGGCCTGGGCGGCGTCCGCCCGCTGCCCGCCCGCGTCGCCGAGCGCGGTCTGCAGCAGGGTCGGGGCGCCGCCCCAGCCCAGGCCCCAGAACAGCGCCGCCACGTACACCGGCGGCGCGCTGCCGGACCACACCGCGAGGACGGCCGCCGTCAGCGCGACCAGCAGCGCGCTGCCGATCGTCAGCCACCGCAGCCGGCGGTGGATGTGCGCGCCGATCAGCCAGACGCTCGCCAGCGAGGCCAGCCCGAAGACCAGCAGCACGGTGCCGGTGGCACCGCCGAGGCCGGCCCGGTCCAGGAAGGGCGCGATGTAGGTGAACAGGATGGTGTGCGCGAGCACCCAGAGCACCGTCACGGTGAGCACCGGCCGCACGCCGGGCACGGCGAGCGCCTCCCGGACCGGCGCCCGCCCATCGGCGGGCTGCCCGGGCTGGTCCGGCAGCAGCGCCGCGATCCAGCCGATCACGCCGACCGCCAGTGCCGTCATGGCCAGAAAGGGCACCCACCAGGCGAGCACCTGCCCGAGGAAGGTGCCGACCGGCACTCCCAGCGACAGCGCGACCGGCACGCCCGCCATCGCCACCGCCATGGCACGGCCCTGCTGTTCCACCGGCACCAGCCGGCGTGCGTAGCCCGCGAGCAGGGCCCAGGCGAGGCCGGCCGCGACGCCCGCGAGGAAGCGGGCGGCCAGCGTGAGCGGGTAGCTGGTGGAGACCGCGGTGACGGTGTTGGCCAGCGCGAAGCCCGCCATCGTGGTGAGCAGCAGCCGCTTGCGGCCCCACGCTGCGGTGGCCGCGCTGAGCGGGATCGCGGTGACGGCGGAACCGATGGCGTAGACGGTGACGGTCTGCCCGGCCGCGGACTCACCGACCCCGAGCGCCTCGCCCATCCCGGGCAGCACGCCGGCGGGCAGGGTCTCGGTGAGACCGGTGACGAAGACGGCGGTGGCCAGGGCGAGCAGGGAAGCGAGCGGAAAGGGCTTGCGGGGTAGCGGAGTTGTGAGCTGCGTAGTCGCCATGGGGACCATGCTCGGACCTCACACCGGTGTCAGGTTCAAGCATGGTCCCGCAGGCCGTCGGCCCGTCGGCCCGTCGGCCCGGCGGCTCGGCGGCTCGGCGGCTCGGCGACTCGGCGACTCGGCGGCTCGGCGACTCGGCGGCTCGGCGGCCCGGAAGCTCACCGGATCACCGGATCACCGGCCGAAGTAGGCGTTGAAGTTCCTGGAGAACTCCTGACCGCCGAACCGGTCCCAGTTGATCGACCAGGCCATCAGCCCGCGCAGGTTCGGCTGGGCACCCGAACGCGGCACGTACGAACCGCAGTTGGCCAGCTTGGTCAGGCAGTCGAGCGCCTTGTTCACCTCGGCCGGGGCGACGTAGCCGTTGCCCGCGTTGGTGGTGGCCGGCATGCCGATGGCGACCTTGGAGGCGGGCAGCGCCGGGAAGACGTTGTTGGTGTTGCCCGCCACCGGGAAGCCCTTGAGCAGCATGTCGGTCATCGCGACGTGGAAGTCGGCGCCGCCCATCGAGTGGTACTGGTTGTCCAGGCCCATGACGGAGCCGGAGTTGTAGTCCTGGACGTGCAGCAGGGTGAGGTCGTCGCGCAGCGCGTGGATGACCGGCAGGTACGCCCCGGCCCTCGGGTCCTGACCGCCCCAGGGGCCCGATCCGTAGTACTGGTAGCCGAGTTGGACGAAGAAGGTCTCCGGCGCCATGGTCAGCACGAAGCCCGGACCGTACTTGGCCTTGAGGGTCTTCAGCGCGGAGATCAGGTTGACGACGACCGGGCTGGTCGGGTTCTTGAAGTCGGTGTCACCGGTGTTGAGGGAGAGCGAGTGCCCCTCGAAGTCGATGTCCAGGCCGTCCAGGCCCCACTTGTCGATGATCGCCGAGACCGAGCCGACGAAGGCGTCCCGGGCGGCGGCGGTGGTCAGCTGGACCTGGCCGTTCTGGCCGCCGATCGAGATCAGCACCTTCTTGCCCTGGGCCCGCCTGGCGGCGATGGCGGCCTTGAACTCCTCGTCCGACTCGACGCCCGGGCACTCGGTGGCAGGACAGCGGTTGAAGCGGATGTCGCCGGAGGTGACGGAGGTGGGCTCGCCGAAGGAGAGGTTGATGAAGTCCCAGGAGTTCGGGACGTCGGCCATCCGGGTGTAGCCGGCGCCGTTGGCGAAGCTCGCGTGCAGGTAGCCGACCAGGGCGTGACTGCCGGCGGGCGGGTTGGTGGGCGTCCCCGTCGGGGTGCCCGTCGGCGTCCCGGTGGGGGTGCCCGTGGGCGTGCCGGTCGGCGTGCCCGTCGGGGTCGCGGTCGGCGAGGCGGTGGCGGTGGCGGTGGGTGTCGGCGTGGGCGTCGGGCTGGGCGCGCCCGGGCCGTCCAGCGAGACGTCGTCCGCGTAGTAGGTGCCCTGGCCGTACCAGCCGTGGGTGTAGACGGTGGCGCTGGTCTGGCTCGCACCGGTGGTGAAGCTGAGGCTGAGCTTCTGGTACGAGCCGCCGGTGCCGGGCGTCCAGGTGCTCGGGCCGCCGCCGTCCACGCCCAGGTAGACGTACGAGCCGTTGACGAAGGCGCTGAGCGTGTAGGTGGTGTTCGGGGCGACGGTGACGGTCTGGCCGCACTGGGCGGTGTCGCCGGCCGTGGCGGCCGCGGCGAGCGCGCGGCCGCCGCCGTGCACCGGGGAGGTGACGACGCTGCCGGAGTTGCCGGTGCAGCTCCAGGGGCCGAGCGAGCCGGATTCGAAGCCGCCGTTGACCAGGAACTCGCCGGCCGAGGCGGCGGGCGCCAGGCCCAGCGTGACGCCGACCAGGGTGGCCGCGGCGACGGCGGAGGCGGTACCGGCGGCGACGGCCGCGCGGCGGCTCCTGACGGGGGTTCCGGGGGTGGGTGTTCTGCGCATGCGGGCGCTCCTGCGATGGCGTGGTCGTGGGGGACGTCCGAGGGCACGCCGGAGCACGCGCCAGTGGGGGGAACGGCCCGGCCTGGCACCCAAGTTGGACTAGACCACTGAAGTGGATCCGGCAGGGCGGTGTCAATGGTCCAGACCGGTTCCCGGCTTCTCCGGTTGCCGGGGGTGACAGCCCGTCGAAGGATGGAGGGGTGACCCCGCCCGGCTACCTCCGCTACCCCCACCTGCACGGTGGCCTGCTCGCCTTCACCGCCGAGGACGACGTCTGGGTCGCCCCGCTGGACCCCGACGCCGCCGGCACCGGCCGCGCCTGGCGCGTCGGCTGCGACCGCACCAGGGTCAGCCACCCCCGCTTCTCCCCCGACGGCACCACCCTCGCCTGGACCAGCTGGCTCGGCCTGACCCCCGAGGTGTGGACCGCCCCGGTCGAGGGCGGCGAGACCTCCCGGCTCAGCTTCTGGGGCAGCCAGGACACCCGGGTACGCGGCTGGCTGCCGGACGGCGAGGTGCTGGCCGTCACCTCCTACCACGAGCCCTTCGGCCACTACACCTGGGCGCACGCCCTGCCGCCGGACGGCTCCCCCGGCCGCCGGATGCCCTGGGGGCCGGTCGGGGACGCCCAGATGAGCCACGAGCGGACGGTGCTGCTCACCGGCGCCGCCCCGCACGAGCCCGCCGCCTGGAAGCGCTACCGGGGCGGCGCCACCGGCCGCCTCTGGGTGGACGGCGAGCGGATCCTGCCCGGACACACCGGGCACCTCGCCGCGCCCATGCCGGTCGGCGGCCGGGTCGCCTTCCTCTCCGACCACGAGGGCGTCGGCAACGTCTACTCCTGCCGCCCCGACGGCACCGACCTGCGCCGGCACACCGACCACGCCTCCTACTACGCCCGCGAGGCCGCCACCGACGGCACCCGGATCGTCTACCAGCACGCCGGCGACCTCTGGCTGCTCGACGGCCTGGACGCCCCCGCCCCGCGCCGGCTGCACGTCCCGCTCGGCGGCGCCCGGGCCGGCCGCCGCCCGTACCAGGTCGGCGCCGCGAGCCAGGTCAAGGACCTCGCCTGCGACCAGACCGGCCGGGCCGGGGTGATCACCGTGCGCGGCAGCCAGTACTGGCTCACCCACAAGGACGGCCCGGCCCGCGTGCTCGCCGACACCCCCGGGGTGCGCACCCGGCTGCCCGTGGTGCTCGGACACACCGGCGAGGCGGCCTGGATCACCGACGCCGAGGGCGCCGACGCGATCGAGGTGACACCGCTGCCCGGCCACGCCGAGCCGCCGGGCCGCGTCGGGCCTCACAAGCACCGCCACCGGGTGCTCGCCGCCGGGCGGATCGGCCGCGTCCTGGAACTCACCGCCTCCCCCGACGGCAGCCGGCTCGCCGCCACCACCTCGAACGGGCGGCTGCTGCTGGTCTCCGCCGCCGACGGCGAGGTGCGCGAGGTGGCCGCCTCCGGCTACGGGCCGGTCTCCAGCGCCCGCTTCTCCCCCGACTCGCACTGGATCGCCTGGTCCGAGCCGGTCGCCGGGCGTTCACTGCGCCGCATCCGGCTCACCCGCGCCGACGCGCCCGCCGCGACCACCGACGTCACCGACGGCCGCTTCGAGGACGAGCAGCCGGTGTTCACCCGGGACGGCCGCTACCTGGCCTTCCTGTCCTGGCGCGGCTTCGACCCGGTCCACGACGTGCACACCGGCGACCTCTCCTTCCCGCTCGGCTGCCGCCCGTACCTCGTCCTGCTGGCCGCCGACACCCCGTCGCCGTTCTCCGCCCCGGCCGAGGACGGCGCCCCGCACGGCGACGGCGACGGCACCGTGCGGGTCGACCCGGACGGCCTCGGCGAACGGCTGCTCCAGTTCCCGGTGATCGCCTCCAAGTACTCGGCCACCGACGCGGTGCGCGGCGGCCTGGTCTGGCTGCGCTGGCCGATCTCCGGCACCCTCGGACAGACCTTCGCCAGCCCGGAGGACACCTCGGGGCGCCCCTCACTGGAGCACTTCGACCTGGCCCGGGGCACCCGCAGCACCCTGGCCGACAGGCTGGACGGCTACGCGGTCTCCGGGGACGGCGGCTCGATCGCGGTCTACTCGGCCGGGACGCTGCGGGTGATCCCGGTCGGCGCCCCCTCCGCCGGGACCACCGTCGACCTGCGCCGGATCACCCACACCGTGCACCCGGCCGCCGAGTGGCGCCAGGCCTACCACGAGGCGGCCCGGATCGTCCGGGACCAGTTCTGGGACGAGCGGATGTCCGGCCTGGACTGGCCCGCGCTGGTCGCCCAGTACGAGCCGCTGCTGGACCGGGTCTGCTCCCCCGACGACTTCGCCGACCTGCTGCGCGAACTCCTCGGCGAACTCGGCACCTCGCACGCCTACGTCACCCCGTCCCGCCGCGCCGAGGGCCCCACGCTCGCCCAGCAGCCGCTCGGCCTGCTCGGCGCCAACGCCCGCCACGCCCCCGACGGCCGCTGGCTGGTCGACCGGGTGCTGCCCGGCGAGACCTCCGACCCGCGCGCCCGCGCCCCGCTGGCCGCCCAGGGCGTCCGGGACGGCGACGAGGTCCTGGAGGTCGGCGGCCGCCCGGTGGACCCGGTGCGCGGACCCCTGCCGCTGCTGGCCGGCACCGGCGGCTCGACGCTCGAACTGGCCCTGCGCAGCGACCCGGACGGCCCGGTGCGGCGGATCGTGGTCACCCCGCTGACCGACGAGCGGCCCATCCGCTACCAGGACTGGGTGAGCAGACGACGCACCCTGGTGCGGGAGTTCAGCGACGGGCGGTGCGGCTACCTGCACATCCCGGACCTCGGCGGCTCCGGCTGGGCGCAGTTCAACCGGGACCTGCGGCGCGAGCTGGACAAGCCCGCGCTGGTCCTGGACGTGCGCGGCAACGCCGGCGGCAACGTCTCCGAGCTGGTGCTGGAGAAGCTCTCCCGGCACGTCCTGGCTTGGGACTTCAGCCGGGACCGCAGGCCGGTGCGCTGGCCCCGGCACGCACCGCGCGGACCGCTGGTGGCCCTCGCCGACGAGGCCACCAGCTCCGACGGCGACGTGATCATCGCGGCGATCAAGCTGCTCGGGCTCGGCCCGGTGATCGGCACCCGCACCTGGGGCGGGGTGGTCGGGATGACCGGGCGCCACACCCTCGGCGACGGCACCCAGATCTCGGTGCCGAAGAACGCCTCCTGGTTCGGCGGCGGGCTGGGCTGGTCGGTGGAGAACCGGGGCGTCGAGCCGGACGTGCACGTGCTGCGCACCCCGCGCGACTGGGCCCGGGGGCGCCATCCGGAACTGGTCGCGGCCGTCCAGCTGGCCCTGGAGCTACTGGAGGACGCGCCCGCCGCGGCGCCCCCGCCGGAGTCCACGCCCCGGCCGGACCTGCGGCGACCGCCGCTGCCGCCGCGTACGAGGTGACCCCGGCGTGCGGGGACGCCCGGCACGAGGTGATCCGCGCGCCGGGGTTGGTCCGCGCGCCGGGGTTGGTCCGCGCGCCGGGGTGATCCGCGCGCCAGGGTGGTCCCCGCACTCAGCCCCAGGGATCGCCCTCGGCGGTCATGTTCTCGGCGGCGCGCCGGTCGTCCTCCTCCTGGGCGAGCCGCTCCTGCTGCTCCCGGGTCCGCTCGACGTCGTTGCTGTACGCGTCGGCGGCCTCGTCGTGGGCGAGGGCGGCGCGCTGGGCGGGCTCCTGCCCGGAGGACTCGTGCTGCTGCCGGTGGAACAACCTGTCGAAGATGCCCATGACTCCTCCAAACGGGACGGACGGGAGGTCGGAATACCGGGCTGCCCCCACTCTCACACCGGGTGCCCACGGGCGCACCTTGAGCCTTTGGTCCCTGGTGGACGCGCCCAACGGCCGTAGCCGCGGGCCCCCGGACGGCGCAGATTGGGACCGTCGGCGAAATCGACGCCACCCTCTGGAGCCCGCTGTGACCGTCGTACATCCCGGAAGCCACGCCCGGCGCACCGCCGAGGACCCGCACGACGGACCGCGCCGGCGGGTCGGCCCGCTGGCCGCCCTCGACGGCCGGCTGCCCGGCGCCCACGACCTGCTGCTGATGCAGTGCCCCAGCTCGCTGCGGCCCCTCGCGGGCGGCGAACTGCCGGACTGGGCACGGGCGGTGCTGCGGGCGCACCCCTGGGTGACGGTCGGCCGGGCGCCCACTGTGGTCGGCAACCCGGTGGACCTGCCGCACCCGCAGCGCTGCACCCGGGACCCGGAGGCGGCGCCCGAGCTGTGGTTCCCGGTCACCGTGCGCGGCCCGCGCCCCGGGCAGCGGCTGGACGCGCTGGCCCCCTGGGCGGCGGTGGCCCGGACGCTGCGGCCCGAGCAGCTCGTCGAACGGCGCGAGCGCCTGGCCCCGGAGCGGCTGGCCGGCATCCCGGCGCTGGCCCTGCTGCCGGAGGTCGGCCGGCTGGTCGCGGACCACCGGCTGCCCTGGGGCCCGATCGGCGCGGTCGGCTACGAACTGGGCAGCGGCGTACCCGTGAGCGGACCGCTCAGCCCACTGCGGCTGGTGCTGCGCTGCCCGCAGCCGATCAGCCGGCGCGACGCCCTGCAGCTGCGGCGGGCACTGACCAAGCTGCCGGTCCCCGTGCAGGCCGAACTGGAGACCCGGCACGGCTCGGTCCAGCTGGCCGAGTACGCCTCCGGCGCCCACACCCTCACCCTGCTCACCCCGGACGGGCCCCGGGAGGTCCACGACCCGTGGTTCCCCCGGGGCCCGTTCGTCTGACCGGCCGGACGGCCGCGGGCGGGCGGGCGGCTGCGGACGGGCGACTGCGGGCGGCTCCCGCCGGGGTCAGGGCAATCTCGGAGTTGGCGCGGCGGCGTGGCACTCGTGAGGATGGAGTGTCCTCCGTCCTTCCCACACAAGGGAGTTGCCCCGTGCCGCACATCGCGATCGACAACGGACAGCCGGGAATCAGCGGCCTGCTGGCGCTGCGTCCGGACACCGCGGCCCCGCTGGGGATGCTCGCCAACGCGCTGCTGCGGGACCCGGCCCCGATGAGCCGGGGCGAGCGCGAGCTGGTCGCCGCCTACGTCTCCCGGCTCAACGGCACCCGCTTCTGCGAGGGTTCCCACAGCGCCTTCGCCGCGGCGCAGTTGGACGGCGGCGAGGATCTGGTGAAGGCCGCCCTGACCGACCCCTCGTCCGCGCCGCTCACCGAGCGGATGCGGGCCCTGCTGCGGATCGCGGCGGAGGTGCAGAAGCAGGCCAAGCCGGTCTCCGAGGAGGCGGTGGCGGCCGCCCGCGCGGCCGGCGCCGGTGACACGGAGATCCACGACACCGTGCTGATCGCCGCCGCGTTCTGCATGTACAACCGGTACGTCGACGCTCTGGACACCAACCTCCCCGAGGACCCGGGCTACTACGCCGAGGGCGCGAAGCACATCGTCGAGTCCGGCTACGGCCGCGAGAGCTGAGCCCCGGGAGACCGGGCCGCCCGGGCGGCGCGTCCTCGGACTTCGAGGACTTCGAGGACTTCGAGGAGGGCGCCGCCCGGGGCCGTCGAGAGGCACGACGAACAGCGCCCGGTGAGCAGGGCGAGGCGGACGGCGCAAGGCGAACGGCGCACCCCGAACAGGGCACGGCGGAAGAAGCGTCCGGCCGACAGGGCCACCAGGATGTCAGCGCTCGCGCACCGGTCCCCTGTCGAAGAGAGACACCGCCATGAGCACTTTCGCGTCGGGTCAGCCGAAGGCACTGGCCGACCCCGCCCCGCGCACCCCCGCCTCCCGCACCTCGCTGTTCGTCACCGGGGACTTCCCCCGGCGCCGCTGGCTCACCCTGCTGCTCGGCACCGCCGGCGGACTCCTGCTCGCGTACGCCTGGAACGCGAAACTCGTCGACGACGAGATCGGCTTCACCAGCGCCGACGCCCTGCTCGGACACGACGCCCACGGCACGCCGATCACCGGGGTGCTCTCCGGCATCCTGTTCGCGTTCGTCACCGGACTGGCCGGCTCGTTCACCGCCTGCAACATCGCGGCCTTCGGCGCGGTCGGCCCGCTGGTCGGCCAGGCGCCGTCGCTGCGCGGCCGGCTTCTGCACGTCGCCCGCCCCCTGGGCTGGATCTTCGCGGGCATGGCCCCGGTCTCGGCCGCCTACGGGGCCCTGGTCGGCCTCGTCGGCACGCACATGCCGCAGTTCTCGACGGCCGCGAGCAAGGGCCTCACGCCCCGCGCGATCCAGTCGATGACGACCTTCGGCCTGATCGGGCTCGTGATGATCGTGCTCGGCCTGGCCGCCGTCGGCCTGGTCAGGGACCCGCTGGCCGGCCTCTCCCGCCGCTTCCCGAACGCCCCGCTGGTGCTCGTCGGCGTGCTGATCGGCGGCTTCCTGGTGGGCCGGCCGTACCCGCTCTTCCGCGACCTGTTCCGGCACGCCGCCAAAACCCACGACCCGCTCTACGGCGCCGGCGCGTTCCTCCTGCAGTCGGTCGGCAACATCGTGGTCATGGCGCTGCTGTTCGCGCTGCTCACCTACGCGGCGGGCGGACGGCTGCAGCGCCGGCTGGCGGCCGTGCCCGCCCGGATCAGCGTGCTGACCGCCTCGGCCTTCCTGGTCGCCGGGGTCTTCACCGTCGTCTACTGGGACCTGCGGATCCTCGGCAAGCTCGGCTACATCTGGTTCCCGGCCTCCCCCTGGACCTGAGGCCCGTCCGGAACCTGAGGCCCGTCCGGACCCGGGGCCTGTCCGAACCCCAGGCCCGACGTGCCGCGGGCCCCGGCCCCCCCGGGAGGGGTGGCCGGGGCCCGCGCCGCGCTCGCCGCGCCCGGCCGTCAGCCGGTGACGCTCGGCGCGCCCGTCTCCAGGTGGCCGGTGAACCGCTGGGACCAGCTGCTGTCGGCGTCCACCGTGACGGTGAAGTCGTACCAGCCGTTGGTGAAGGCCACCGCGTTGAAGAAGTCGCTGACGCTGCCGCCGGCCGGCACCTGGTACGTCCAGGGACCGTCCGTCCGGTAGTTGTTCGAGGCGATGGTGAAGGTGATCGGCGTGCTGCCGGAGTTGGCCAGCTTGAACCAGAGCGCGAGCTTGCCCGTCCCCGGCTCGACCGCGTACGAGGCGGTGACGGCCGCGTTCTTCCCCGCCTTGGTGAGGTCGCCGGTGAAGCGGCGCAGGAAGCGGTTCGGGCCGACGACGGTCAGGTCGTACTTCCCGTTGCCGAAGCCGTTGGTGCCGCAGTTGAAGAAGTCGGTGACGGGGCTGCCGGAGTCCACGGTGTACTGCCAGGGGCCGCCGCCGCGGTAGGCGTTGGCGTAGGCGGCGAAGTGCGAGGCCCGGGCGGCGCCGTCGTTGGACATCTTCACCCAGACGTGCATGACACCGCCGGCGTCGGCGTCCCAGCGGTCCAGGTTGGCGTTCGGCTGGTACGGCAGGGCGCGCGCCGGGCGGGTGCCGGACTCCTGCACCGGCAGCTGGTTGTTCACCGGGGCCGGGTTGGGCAGCGGGCCGCAGGCGGACAGTCCGATGGTCTGCGAGGTGTCGGGCAGCGCGGGCAGACCGTACACCGGGTTGGCGAAGTCGAACACGCTGGTCAGGTCGCCGCAGACGCGGCGGCGCCAGTCGCTGATGTTCGGGCAGGTGGCGGGCTTGCCGAGGGCCGCCGTCCAGACCTCCAGGAAGCGCAGCACCGAAGTGTGGTCGAAGGTCTCGGAGTTGACCCAGCCGCCGCGGGTCCAGGGGGAGACGGCGATCAGCGGGACGCGGAAGCCCAGGCCGATGTTGGTGCCGTTGTAGAACTCGCCCGGGGTGCCGGCCGGGGCGGCCGGCGGCGGGACGTGGTCGAAGAAGCCGTCGTTCTCGTCGTAGTTGAGGAACAGGACGGTGGAGTCGAAGACGTTCGGGTCCGCGTTGAGCGCGTCGATCACCATGTGGACGAAGTGCGCGCCGTCGGCCGGGGTGGCGTAGGGGTGCTCGGAGGAGGCCTGGTCGGCGACGATCCAGGAGACCTGCGGGAGGGTTCCGGCCAGCACGTCGGCCTTGATCGCGGCGGCGATGTCGTCCGGGGTCCTCCCGGTGACCTTCGGCACCGAGCCCATGCCCTTGACCGCCAGCGGGCTGCCGGCCGGGGCACCCGTGAAGTTCGTGAAGTACGCCAGGGCGTTGTCGCCGTAGTTGTCGGCGGCGTTCTGGTAGACTTTCCAGCTGACGCCCGCCGTCTCCAGCGCCTCGGCATAGGTCTGCCAGCGCAGGCCCTTCTCCTCGCCGCCGTCGTAGGCCGGACCGCCTGCGGCACCGGACGGGTCGATCTGGCCGGACCAGTGGTAGGTGCGGTTGGGGCCGGTCGCGCTCAGCACGGAGCAGTGGTAGGCGTCGCAGATGGTCCAGTTCTCGGCCAGCGCGTAGTGGAACGGGATGTCCTGGCGGGTCATGAAGCCGAGCGTGCGGACGTTGCCCTTGGCGGCGACCCAGGAGTCCATCTTGCCGCCGTTCCAGGCCTTGTGCTGGTCGGACCAGCCGTGGCTGAGGTCCCCGTTGCACTGGGCGAGGCGCTCCGGGTCGGCGCCGCCGGCCGGCTTGGTCTGGCTGAACTGCCACGGGTACTGGCGGCCGAACAGGCCGTTGGGCTGGTTGAAGACGCTGTAGCCGCCGGATATCTGGATGGCGCTGCGGTCGGCGAAACCGCGCACGCCGCGCAGCATGCCGAAGTAGTGGTCGAAGCTGCGGTTCTCCTGCATCAGGATCACCACGTGCCGGGCGTCGGTGATGGTGCCGGTCGTGCTGAGCGCGGTGGTGGTGGTCGCGGCCGGGCCTCCCGGGGCGGCCCCCGCGGCGCCGGCGCCGGTGCCGGCCACGGCGAGGCCCGCCGCGGCGGCACCGGACAGCGTGACGAACTTCCTACGACTCAACTCGGCCATCAGCCCGGCCCGTCCCTTCGCTGGCGGTGTTGTGTACACAAGTCGGGGCTCACTCGATCGCGCAGCAGTCTCCACCGCGCGCGGAGCGGCCCACCAGATGCGCGCGGCAGGATTGGCGGACTGTTCGTCCGGGCGTCACCGAGCGACTCCCGGCTGAACGGGCGAAGGGGGTCGAGTGCTCAGCGGTCCTTGACCTCGATCCCCAGGGCGTGGGCGAACTGCGGCGCCAGCTCCAGCAGTTGGGTGGAGCTGATGACCGCGCCGCGCAGCCCCTGGTGGCCGTCGGCCAGGCCGAGCCGGACGGCGCCGCGCAGATCCGTCCCGCTCAGCTTCGCGCCGCGCAGGCGGACCTCCTCCAGGGTGGAGCCGGGGAAGGACACCCCGGTCAGCTTCGCCTCGCCGAAGTCCACGTCGCGCAGCAGGCAGTCCTCGAAGACGACGTCCCGCAGGACGGCCGAGCGCAGGTTGACCGCCTCCAGCTTGCAGCCCCGGAACACCACCCGGCGCAGCGCCGAGCCGTACCCGGCGACCCCGGCGAGCACTCCGCCGACGAAGGAGCTGTCCTGCCACTCGGAGTCGCTCAGGTCGCAGGCGACCCAGCGGCCGGCCTGCACCCACACCTCGTTGAACCGGGCCTGGCGCAGCTTGACGCCGCTGAGCGCGACACCGGTGAAGGCGCACTCCAGGAAGGCCGCTCCGGCGCCCGACTCGTCGGTGTGCTCGCCGCCGTCGAAGTGCGCGGTGTCGTACCGCCCGTCGCTGCGCAGCGGCCCGGTGTGCGGGCGCAGCAGCTCGGCGTACGGGAGGTCGGCGAGCCGGTCGGGGACGGCACGGGACATGGCGGCGGCTCCTGGCGGTCGAGGGCATTGGGGTCTCGCCCGCATGCTCGCACGCGGCACCGACAACGCCCGGCAGCGACGATGCCCGGCATCGACGGCATCCGGCATCGACGGCATCCGGCAGTGACCGCGCCCGGCAGCCGTGACGGCCCGACGGCACCCGGTTGGCCTCGACGCCGCGCTGACGCGCTGACGCGACGACGCCCCGGACCGACCGCGCCGGGGCGGCCGGTCCGGGGCGCTCACCGCTCGGGTCAGCCGCGCGCCCAGAGCGAGTTGACGCGGCTGCGCTCGGTGCCGTTCGGGTAGGGGTTGGTGCAGGAGGTGCCGGGGCCGCCGCCCGACATCAGCTCGCTGCACGGACCGGTGTAGTGGTCCGGCAGGCCGAGCACGTGACCGGTCTCGTGCGCCACCACGCGCACCGAGCTGTACTGCTGGTTCTGCTGGTAGTCGAGGAAGATGTAACCGCGCCCGTGGCCGTCGGTGCTGGCGTAGGAGCCGCGGCTGTCGTTGCCCTCGTAGTAGCGGAAGTCGGCGGCCGAGCCGGACCGCAGCTGGACGTTGGCGACCGAGCTGTTCCAGATCTGCGCGGCCTGGGATATCTGGTTGCGGAAGGACGGGGCGGAGCTGGCGTCGTAGGTGACGGTCACGGTCGCCAGGCCCGGGTTGGCGGCCTGCTTGGCCTTGGCGGAGGCCATCACGGCCTGGAAGAAGGCCTGGTTGTCCGCGGTCTCCGCGGCCGAGCCGGCGTACGTCGAGGCGGTGTAGCCCTGGACGGCGGCCGGGGCGGCCGGCGCCGCGGCGGCGGCCGTGGTGGGCAGGATGGCGAGGCCGGCCGCGAGGGCGAGGCCGAGGGTGGCGGACAGCACGGATCGCTTCATGTGGGGGCTCCGGTTCCTGAGGTGACGTGGCCGGTTGGGGGCCGGCCGGGGGGCACCTGGTCAACGGGTGGTGTCCCCAGAGCTTCGGGCAACCCGGTGCGCGCGCGGATGATGCCAACCCGCGATAGCCCCGTCCAATACCCCTGCCCCGGAACCGAATTGAGCCGCCTTTTCCCTCGCCTTGACCCAATCGCGCCCCTGGCTTTCCGTTCCGGCGGCGACTAGGCTCCCGTCCGGGGAAGTACCCGGAGCGGCGGGTCGCCCGATTCCGGCCGAGCGGCCCGCCGCGCCGAACCCGGCCGCGCCGGTTCCGCGCCGCGGGTCCCTTCGCCCGGGAGGCGTTGGGCCCGGCCACGCCCCCCACCCTGGGAACACGCCGCTTGATTGCCTGTCATGTCCTTGGCGAGTCGGCGTGACGGAGTTTATGCTCCGGACGTGGAGCTCGACGTGAGACACCTCCGGGTGCTGTGCGCGATCGCCGACAGCGGCAGCCTCCGCAAGGCCGCGCTCCGGCTCGGCATGACCCAGCCCTCCCTCACCACCCAGCTGCACCGCATCGAACGGGCCATCGGCGGCACCCTGTTCACCCGCGAGCAGACCGGCAGCCGGCCCACCGCGCTCGGCCACTCGGTGCTCTCCCGGGCCCGGCCGGTGATCACCGAGATGGCCGCCCTGGTGACCGCCGCCCGCCAGGAGGCCCGGGACGCGGCCGGGCCCGGCCGGCAGCGACGGCTGCGGATCGGCAGCGTCGGCAGCCGGGCGGTCGCGGCCTGGCTGCGCCGGGTGCACGAGCGGCTGCCGGACACCGACACCACCATCCACGTGGACGTCTCGGCCAGCGCGCTGCTGCGGATGGTCGCCGCCGACCAGCTGGACGTGGCCTTCGTGCACGAGAGCGAGGGCTTCCCGCTGCGGGTGCCGCCGGACGCCGAGCAGCGGGTGCTGATGGCCCGGGAGCCGCAGTTCGTGGCGCTCGCGGCCGGGCACCCGGCAGCCGCCCGGCCGGTCGTCCATCTCGCCGACCTCGCCGAGGACACCTGGATGGTCGACCCGACCGCCGACCACGAGTACGCGGCGATGCGCCGGGTGTTCAGCGAGGCCGGGCTCAACCCGCGGGTGGTGCAGGTGCGGGACAACGCCACCGCCGCCGAACTGGTCGCCTCCGGCGAGGCCGTCCGCCCCTGCCAGCCGACCTCGCTGCCCGGGCCCGGTACGGTGGTCCGCCCGGTGCACGGCGACCCGCTGGCCGTCCGGCTGCTGTTCACCTGGCGTCCGCGCGTGCTCAGCCCGCCGGCGCTGGACGCGCTGTACGGCGAACTGCGGGCCGCCTACCTGGACCTGGCCAGGGTCAACCCGGACTACCTGGACTGGCTGGCCCGGCACGAGCCGGTGCTGCTGGAGCGGGTCGGCTAGTCGGCGCTCACCCGGCCGCTCTCCCGCCCGCTCTCCCGGCCGTGGATCAGCACGCCCACCGCGACCATCAGCGCGCAGACCAGGCCCGCTGCGAGCACCCCGGAGCCGCCGAGCGCGGTGCAGCCCAGCACCAGCACGGCCCCCGTCGGCGCCATCGCCTGGACCACCGCCCCCCGCTTGGTGTGCCGGGAGTGCAGGAACCAGACGGTGAGCAGGTAGAGCGCGGTGGGCACGGTGACGGTCGCGGTGGCGGCGGTCTGCGAGATGTGCGCCTTGTGCACCGCCGACTCCACCGCGACCTCCAGCCCGGCGCCGATCGCCGCCGCCGAACCGAACACCAGGTAGTGCCCGTACCCCCAGACCAGCGCCTGCCGGTTGGACCGCAGGTGCTCGTGGACGGACCGGGCGAAGTAGATCCACCAGGCCGAGAAGCAGATCAGCAGCCCGCCGACCGCGACCGGCACCAGCCGGCCCAGGTCCTCGTGCTCGTCCACCGCCGACTGCACCGCGACCGTCGCCGCCGCCACCGTCTCGCCGAGCACGATCAGGGTGAACAGCCCGTACCGCTCGGCGATGTGGTGCGGGTGCCAGGAGGTGCGCATCCGCAGCTCGGCGATCACCGGGACGGCCAGCTCGCACAGCACCCCGACCGGGATGACGTACGGGCGGACGTCCTGCGGCAGGAAGAGCATCACCACCCAGCCGACCTGGCAGAGCGTGATCCCCACCGCGTAGCCCAGCGCGACCCGGCGCGCCAGGCCCTGCTCGCTGGCGGCCGCGCGCAGCCACTGGGTGACCATCGCCAGGCGCATCACCACGTAGCCGGCGATCACCAGCGCCAGGTCCTGGGTGGCGAACAGCCGCGGCACCCCGGCCGCGAGGATCAGCACCCCGGCGATCTGCACCAGCGTGGTGATCCGGTACGGCACGTCGTCGACGTCGTACGCGGAGGCGAACCAGGTGAAGTTCATCCAGGCCCACCAGATCGCGAAGAAGGCCAGCGCGTAGCCGCGCAGGCCCTCGCCGTAGTGCCCGGCCGCCAGCGAGTGGGCCAGTTCGCGCCCGGCCTGGCCCACCGCGACCACGAAACAGAGGTCGAAGAAGAGCTCCAGCGGGGTGGCGACCCGGTGCGGCTCGTGCCGGTCGCGCGGGACCATCCGGCGCACCGGCGGCGGGTCGACGGGGTGGCTTCGGGATGCCGCGGCGGGGTCACTGGCCATCGGAACTGCTCCGGGAGTCGGAAGGGGAGGGGGACGGGAAGGGGGACCGTCCCGCGCATCCTGGCAGCGCTCCCGGCCCGGTGCACGCACCGGCGCGGCAGGTGTGCACGCACCGGCACGGCGGTGTGCACTCTCGGGCCCGAAGCGGGGACACCCCGCACACCCCCGGCCACAATGGCCCCGTATGTCCCTTTTTTCCTTGCCGTCAGCCGCAGTTGACGCTTCGGTGCGCGAACCGGGTGACAGCTCGGCGGGTTTCCGGGCGTGCCCCGCGCGCTGACTGGCGGGTGACCCGGGCGCCGCTAGATTCTTCCCCGGTTGGAACAGCGCGGGCCCTGCCGGGCCCCACGACACGGGCGGCCTGCGGGCAACGCGGAAGGTCAAGGCGGGTGGCGGGACAGCGGGGGCGGCAGAGCCGATCCTCCCGCGTCCGCACCACCGGCCTCGTGATCACCGCGCTGCTCGCCAGCGCCTGCCGTGCGACCCGCCCCCGCGGCGGCTACTTCTCCCAGCCGACCTTGCCGTAGTCCTCCCCCGCCAGGCCGAAGGCCCCGTAGTTGGCCAGCCCCTTGCGGGTCGCCACCACCTCCGGCCGCTGGTAGAGCTCGACGGTGTGGCCGAGCTCCCAGATCCTGGCGTCCGCCTGGTTGTAGAGCTTCGCGGCCTCGGCCGGGTCGACCGTCCCGGCCGCCTTCTTCAGCAGGTCGTCGATCTCCTGGCTGCCCAGGCGCGAGGGGTTGCTGAAGCTGTTGTCGCCCACCGGCAGCCGGAAGTTGGTCAGGCTCTTGGACAACGGGAAGGAGTCGGTGTTGCGCCAGCTCGCGATCTCGAACTTGCCCGGGTTCACGTACTTGGTGAAGAAGTCGTTGGCGGGCACCTTGTCCAGGCTGACCTTGACGCCGGCCGCCTGCCACATCGCCACCGCCGCGGTGGCCAGGTCGATCTGGGCCTGCGGGGTGGAGTCGTTGAGCACCCAGTGCAGCTCCAGCGCCCCGCCGTCCTTGGTCCGCGGCTGACCGCTGCCCGATTCCTTCCAACCCGCCTCGTCCAGCAGCTTCTTGGCGGCGGCCAGGTCGAACTTGGCCCAGTCGCCGGAGGTGTCCTGGTAGCCGGTCTGGTTGGGCATGAAGATGTGGTTGCCGAGCGGTTTGAACTCCACCGGCACCCCGTTGTTGGCGATCTTGATCAGTGCCGAGCGGTCCAGCGCCCTGCCGAGCGCCTGGCGGACCTTCCGGTCCGCCAGCGCACCGGTGCCGCCGAAGGAGATGTGCACCTCGTCCCACGGGCTGGCCGCCCGGATCGCGGTGTCCTTGGCGTTCTTGAGCTGCCCGTAGGCGGCGGCGGTACCGGCCGCGGCGTAGTCGATCTCGTTGTTGAGGTAGGCCTGGGTCGTCGCCGACTGGGACATCACCCGGAAGGTGATCTTGTCGGCCTTCGCCCGGGTGCCCCACCAGGCCGGGTCCGGGACGAGGGTCAGGGTCTGCGCGGTCTTGTCCGCCGTGCCGACCTTGAACGCGCCCGCGGTGATCGGGATCTTCTCCACCCAGCCCTTGTTGAAGTCCTCCGGGGTGGAGATGCCGGCCGCCGGGATCAGCGGGCGGAACAGGTTCTGCCAGTCGGCGTACGGCTCGGCGAAGGTGACCTTCACCTCGGTCGGATCGGCGCCCTGTTCGACCGCGGAGATCTGCTCGTAGCCGGAGGAGTCGGAGACGAGGTACGCCGGGTCCTTGCCGCCGGCGGCCTGCCAGTCGGCCTTGAAGTCCAGGTAGCCCAGCGGCTTGCCGTCCGACCACTTGGCCTTGGGGTTGAGCTTGTACGTGACCACCTGCGGCGAGGTCGAGGTGACCTTGGCGTCCACCAGGTAGTCCGGGTCGGGCACGAAGGTGCCGGCGGCGTCCGTGTTGAAGAGCGAGGGCTCCAGGTTGCGCATGATCGAGACCGCGGAACCGTAGTAGCCGTCCACCTGCAGCGGGTTCCACTGGGTGATCCACTGGTACAGCGGGAAGCGCACCTCCCCGCCGTCCTTGACCTGGTCCAGCGGCTTGGGGTTGAGGTCGTTGGCGCCCTGCCCCGGCGGCTCGCTCTTGGCCGCGTTGTCGGCCGAACCGGCCCCGCCCGAGGTGCACGCGGTGACCGCGAGCGCGACGGCGACGGCGAGGGCGGCCGCCCGGCCGAGACGGCGGGCCGTGCTGGAAGCGTCCATGAGGGTCCCCCTGGGATCGATGACGGGAGTTGGGGCACGGGAGGTGTGACGGGGCTTGAGCGTGGGCAGCCAATTCGGCACCGAGCGAGCAGAAGGTAACAGCGGATCAGATCCACCACCAGGGGGAGGAACGCACGCCTGATCCAGACGTCACACGCGGCAACACGGGCGCAACACCACCTCAGCGCCCCGGTGCTTCACTCTGACCTGCGCATTCCCAACTCGCCCGCGACACCACCCGACTGACGCCCGAACGGGCCCGGACCGAAGGCCACTCGATGCCCACCAGACGCATCGGCCCCACCCGCACCATGACGGACGGCCGTTGATGCTCCGCTACCTGGCGAAACGGCTGGGCTACTACGCGGCGCTGCTGATCGCCGCCGTCTTCCTGGCGTACGCGATATCCGCGACCGCCCTGCAGCCGCGCACCTACTTCGACGCCAAGGTGCCCCGCCCGGCCGCCGAATCGGTCGAACGCCAACTCACCGCGCTCAACCTGAACGACCGCACCCCGGTCGTCGAGCGCTTCGGCCACTGGGCCGGCGGACTGCTCCACGGCGACCTCGGCCGCACCATCCACGACACCCCGGTCACCGACGACTTCGGCCGCCGGGTCTGGGTCTCGCTGCGGCTCCTGCTGGTCGGCAGCCTGCTCGGCATGGTCCTCGGCGTCGCGGCCGGGGCGTGGAGCGCCGTGCGCCAGTACCGGATCTCCGACCGGCTGCTCACCGTGCTGTCCTTCGTGCTGCTCTCCACCCCGGTCTTCCTGGTCGCGCTGTTCCTCAAGAACGGCGCGATCGCCGCCAAGGACGCGGTCGGCCACGAGGTCGTCCCGTTCACCGGCTACGAGACCCCCGGGCTCACCGGCGGCCTCGGCACCCACCTCGCCGACTGGGCGCTGCACCTGCTGCTGCCCACGATCTCGCTGGCCCTCGGCGGCCTCGCCACGTACAGCCGCTACCAGCGCGGCACCATGCTCGACGTGCTCGGGTCCGACTACCTGCGCACCGCCGAGGCCAAGGGCCTGACCCGCGGCCGGGCGCTGCTCAAGCACGGGCTGCGCACCGCGGTGATCCCGATGTCGACCATGTTCGCCTACAGCTTCCTGGGCATCTTCACCGGCGCGATCTTCACCGAGACGATCTTCGGCTGGCACGGCATGGGCGAGTGGCTGATCCAGTCGATCAACGAACAGGACGTCAACTCCGTGGTGGCCGTCAACCTGTTCACCGCCGTCGTCGTCCTCGCCTCCGGCTTCCTCGCCGACACCCTGCACGCCGCCCTCGACCCGCGCGTGCGGTCCTGACCGGAGGTGACCTGAGATGACCACCACCGTCGCCGACTCCGCCGCCCCGGCCACCGCCGCCCGGGCCACCGGCCGCGGCCGGCTCGTCCTCGGCCGGCTGCTCGCCGCCCGCGGCGCCGTCGCCGGGACCGTCGTCGTGCTGCTGCTTTTCGCGCTCGCCTTCGGCGGCCCGTACCTCACGCCCTGGGACTACGCCACCCCCGACTTCTCCGCACTGCACCAACCCCCCTCCGCCGAGCACTGGTTCGGCACCAACGGGGTCGGCCAGGACGTCTTCGCGCAGACCGTCCGCGGCCTGCAGAAGTCGCTGGTCATCGGACTGCTGGTGGCCCTGTTCTCCACCGTGCTGGCCTCCGTGGTCGGCGCCTGCGCCGGCTACTTCGGCGGCTGGGCCGACCGGACACTGATGTTCCTGGTGGACCTGCTGCTGGTCTTCCCCTCCTTCCTGATCATCACCATCGTCTCGGCCCGACTGAAGAGCGCCGGCTGGATCGCCTTCGTCCTGCTGCTCGCCCTGTTCAACTGGATGATCACCGCCCGGGTGGTCCGCTCGATGACCATCTCCCTGCGCGAGCGCGAATTCGTCCGCGCCGCACGGTTCATGGGGGTGCGGCCACTGCGGATCATCAGCCGGCACATCCTGCCGAACGTCGCCTCCTTCCTCATCATCGACGCCACCATCGCGGTCGGCGGCGCCGTGATGAGCGAGACCGCGCTCTCCTACTTCGGCTTCGGGGTCAAACCGCCGGACGTCTCGCTCGGCACCCTGCTCGCCGCCGGAACCGGTGAGGCCCCGGTCTTCCCCTGGCTGTTCTACTTCGCCGCCGGGCTGCTGGTGCTGTTCGTCCTCGCCGTCAATCTGATCGGGGACGGGCTGCGCGACGCGCTCGACCCCACCTCCGGGGCCGAGCCCCGCCGTTCACGCCGCACCCCTCGCATCCGCCGCACCCGCCGTACCGCTCGATCGCGCCCCGCCACCGTCTCCGCCGGCCGTAGGAAGCTCCCGTGACCACCACCGTCGAAACCCCGCTGCTCGCCGTCCGGGACCTGCGGGTGGACTTCGCCGGGCCCGACGGCCCGGTCCCCGCCGTCCGCGGGGTGGACCTCACCCTGCGGCGCGGCGAGACCCTCGGCATCGTCGGCGAGTCCGGCTCCGGGAAGTCCGTCACCGCGCTGTCCGTGCTCGGGCTGCTGCCCGGCACGGCGAGCGTCAGCGGCTCGGTGCGGCTGGACGGACGGGAACTGGTCGGGCTGCCGGGCCGGGAGCTCGCCGCGATCCGCGGCCGCCGGATCGCCATGGTCTTCCAGGACCCGCTCTCCGCCTTCACCCCGGTCTACCGGATCGGCGACCAGATCGCCGAGGCGGTCCGCGTCCACCAGCGGGTGGACCGGGCCGCGGCGCGCCGCCGGGCCGCCGAGCTCCTCGACCTGGTCGGCATCCCGGCACCCGACCGGGCCCTGGACAGCTTCCCGCACGAGTTCTCCGGCGGCATGCGCCAGCGCGCGATGATCGCCATGGCGGTCGCCAACGAACCCGACGTCCTGCTCGCCGACGAACCCACCACCGCGCTCGACGTCACCATCCAGGCCCAGGTGCTGGAGGTGCTGCGCACCGCCCGGCGGGAGACCGGCGCGGCGCTCGTCCTGGTCAGCCACGATCTCGGGGTGATCGCCGGAACGGCCGACCGGGTCGCCGTGATGTACGCCGGACGGGTGGTCGAGACGGCCGGGGTCGACGAGCTGTTCGCGGCCCCCCGCCACCCCTACTCGCTGGGCCTGATCGGCGCGGTGCCCCGGCTGGACGGGCGCGGCGGTCCGCTCGTACCGATCCCCGGCACCCCGGCGCCGATGGCCGAACTGCCCCCGGGCTGCCCGTTCGCGGCGCGCTGCCCGCTGGCGGAGGAGCGCTGCTCGACGGCCGAGCCCGTCCTGGAGGGGACGGACGGCCACCTGTCGGCGTGCGTGCGGTCGGCGGAACTCGCCGAGCGGCGGCCCGCTCCGGCCGAGGTCTTTCCCGTCCCGGAGCTGCCCGTCGGCTCCTCCGGGGTGGGGGACCGCTCCGCCCGGACGCCGGTGCTGTCGGTGAGAGGCCTCGGAAAAACGTTCCCTCTCCTCAAGGGCACCGTCTTCAAGCGCAAGGTCGGCGAGGTGTACGCGGTGGACGGCGTCGACCTGGACCTTCGGGAGGGCGAGACCCTCGGCCTGGTCGGCGAGTCCGGCTCCGGCAAGTCCACCACCCTGTTCGAACTGCTGCGGCTCGGCGCCCCGGAGACCGGTCGGATCGAACTGTTCGGCCGGGACACCGCCGCACTCGGCCGGGCCGAGGCCCACCGGCTGCGCGCCCGGGTGCAGATCGTCTTCCAGGACCCGATGGCCAGCCTGGACCCCCGGATGCCGATCGGCGACATCGTCGCCGAACCGCTGCTCGCCCAGCGCGTCCCGCGCGAGGAGATCGCCCGCCGCGTGCCCGAGCTGCTGCACCAGGTCGGCCTCGACCCGGAGCACGCCGTCCGCTACCCCCACCAGTTCTCCGGCGGCCAGCGGCAGCGCGTCTCGATCGCCCGCGCGCTCGCCGTCCGGCCCGGGCTCCTCGTGCTGGACGAACCGGTCTCCGCGCTGGACGTCTCCATCCAGGCCGGCGTGCTCAACCTGCTCCAGTCGCTCAAGGCCGAGCTGGGCCTGTCCTACCTGTTCGTCTCGCACGACCTCTCGGTGATCCGGCACCTCGCCGACCGGGTCAGCGTGATGTACCTCGGCCGGACGGTCGAGCAGGGCGAGGTGTCCGCCGTCTTCGACCGCCCCCGCCACCCGTACACCCGCGCCCTGCTCTCCGCCGTCCCGCTCCCCGACCCCGCCGCCGAGCGCGCCCGCGACCGCGTCCTGCTGGCCGGCGACCCTCCCCCGCCCACCGAGCGCCGCACCGGCTGCGTCTTCCGCACCCGCTGCCCGCGCTACGCCGCGCTCACGGCTCCGGCGGACCGGGCCCGCTGCGAGCGGGAACGGCCGGCCCTGGTCGGCGGCGCGCCGGGAGCGGACCACCAGGCGGCCTGCCACCACCCCGAACCCGGAGACGACTACGCGGAGTGATCACTCGAACACGATTCGGTGAATCCGGGCGGCGCCGTGTAGAGTCTTCGACGTCAGCAAGCGCCGCTAGCTCAGTTGGTTAGAGCAGCTGACTCTTAATCAGCGGGTCCGGGGTTCGAGTCCCTGGCGGCGCACATGGCAAGGTCTCAGGCCGTCCACTCCAGTGGGCGGCCTGAGGCGTTTTCCGGACGGGAACGAGGGTCGCCCCGACCCCGACACCGCCCAGGAGCGGCTCGGCGGTGGTTCGGCCGTGCTTCGGCGGCTCGGCACGGCGTCGGGGGCTCGGCAGCCCCGCGGCCGCGCCCCCGTGGCGCCTCAGCGGGTGTCGAGCACGGCCGAGGCCACCGCGTCCGGGCGGTCGAACATCACCAGGTGCCCGGCCGGGGCGGTGGTGCGGAAGTCCGCCCCGAGCAGCGCCGCCAGCTCCCGCTGCCGGTCCAGCCAGTCCTCGGTCCGACCGGTCCGGCAGCCGTCGTCGGCGGCCAGCACGGTGACCGGCAGGTCCTCCGCCAGCGGCCGGGTGCTCCGCAGCTCGTCCAGCTCCGCGGCCGTGTCGAGGTAGCGCCCGTTCTCCCGCAGCAGCGCGCGCAGGGCCCGCCCGGTGCGGTAGCAGTGCCGGACCAGCAGCGCCGGGGCGAGGTCCTCGCGGCGGACGGTCGACAGCCGGGCCGTGGCCCGGCGGACGGTCGGGCCCAGCAGGTAGGGCACCGCGAGGGCGGTGGCGGCACCGGCCAGCGCGCGGGCCGCCAGGTCGCGCGCGCCGGGCGCCGGGTACGGCCGGGCGGCCGCCTCCACGCTGCCGTCCACCAGCACCAGCCCGGCGGTCCGCTCGGGGTGCAGCCGGGCGAAGGCCTCCACGTGGAAGCCCGCGAGCGAGTGCCCGACCACCGTGCAGGGCTCCCGCAGTCCGAGGCCGTCCAGCACCGCCCGGATGCGTCCGGCCTCGCCGGCCGCCGTCGGCGCGGGCCGCCCGGTGGCGGGCTCGGGGGCGCTCAGCCCGTAACCGGGCCGGTCGAAGCGGACCACGGTGCGGTACGGGGTGAGGAAGGGGACGACCAGGTCCCAGTCGAACCAGCTGCTGCCGAGGCCGCCCGAGAGCAGGCAGACCGGGCCGCTGCCCTCGGTGCGGACGTGCAGCGGGACACCGCCGACGCGCAGGAAGCGCGCCCCGCCGGTGCCCTCCGCTCCGGGCGGGCTCATGCCGGCCTGCCACGCTCTGGCCTGCCGGGTCGTATCCGGGGGTGTGCTGGCTGGGGACTGGGCACCGTTCCACCCTAACCAGCGGCGAACTCCGGCCCAACCGGAAGGAAAGGGGCGGATCGGGCGGCGACGGTACGAGGCATCCCCCGGAAGCGTGTATTGTTTTCCAGGTCAGCAAGCGCCGCTAGCTCAGTTGGTTAGAGCAGCTGACTCTTAATCAGCGGGTCCGGGGTTCGAGTCCCTGGCGGCGCACAGACAGTTGGGGAGCCTCTCGCAGCAGCGAGGGGCTCCCCGATTTTTTGGCCTCCGACGTCCGATTTGCGTGTGATGTCGGTCTCGATTGGCGATCCGCCGGAGCCATCCGGCCCGTTCTGCTCGTCCAGGGCAGTAGAACCGGAATCGGGACAAAGGTCCCCAACCGCCGATGTCCCCGTCCGTGCAGGCTGCTCGACGCGCCCGCAGGAAAGGCCGCGCTTTGTCCAGGAACGCCCAGAGCGGCCGTGGCACGCCGTCGATCAGTCTCCGCCCGGTCAAGCGGTTCAAGCGCTCTGCCGGCCCGGCCGGCGGGGCGGGTCGCTCCGCCGGGTCCGGCGGGTCCGGCGGGTCCGGCGGCAAGAAGTCGCGTCGCCCGAAGCGCACCGGCTGGCGCCGGCTGATACCCACCTGGCGGATGACCCTGCTCGGCTTCGGCACGGCACTGCTGCTCGGCATCGGCCTGTTCGCACTCGGGATCGCCCTGGTGAAGGTGCCGGACGCGCACGCCGCCGCGACCGCCCAGAGCAACACCTGGCTCTACTCGGACGGTTCGGTGCTCACCCGCACCGGCCAGACCAACCGGCAGAACGTCGCCCTGGACAAGGTCTCCCCCGCCGCCCAGCACGCCGCGCTGGCCGCCGAGGACCGGAACTTCTACAACGAGGGCGCGGTCAACGTCCAGGGCCTGGCCCGGGCCGCGATCAACACGGCCAAGGGCCAGGGGACCCAGGGCGGCTCCACCATCACCCAGCAGTACGTGAAGAACACGTACCTGAACCAGAAGCAGTCGATCACCCGCAAGGTGAAGGAACTGTTCATCGCCATCAAGGTGGACGCCACCGAGAGCAAGGACGACGTCCTCGCCGGCTACCTGAACACCTCCTACTACGGCCGCGGCGCCTACGGCATCCAGGCCGCCGCCCAGGCGTACTTCGGCATCGACGCGTCCGCCCTCAACCCCGCCCAGGGCGCCTACCTGGCCACCCTGCTGAACGCCCCGAGCGCGTACGACGTCGCCACCGCGACCGCGGCGGGCAAGCAGAACGCCGTCAACCGCTGGAACTACGTGCTCGACGGCATGGTCAAGGAGGGCTGGCTCTCCGCGGAGGAGCGGGCCGCGACCACCTTCCCGGAGGTCCGGGACCCGCAGCCCAACCCGGGCCTGTCCGGCCAGGCCGGCTACCTGGTCGACGCGGCCACCCAGTACCTCACCTCCAGCGGGGTGATCAACGAGACCGAGCTGGCCAAGGGCGGCTACACGATCAGGCTGAGCATCGACCCGGCCCGCCAGCAGGCCCTCCAGGACTCCGTCCAGGCCCAGCTGCACGACACCCTGAGCCCGGACAAGCGGAAGAAGGACGCGGTCGCCCAGGCCGGCGCCGCCTCCGTGGACCCGAAGACCGGCGCGGTCGTCGCCCTGTACGGCGGCACCGACTACGTGAAGCACTACGTCGACAACGCCACCCGGCGCGACTACCAGGCCGGCTCGACCTTCAAGGCGATCGCGCTGGCCGCCGCGTTCGAGAACGGCGCCAAGACCCAGGACGGCCGCACCATCACGCCGCGCACGGTCTACGACGGCACCAGCGGCCGCAAGGTCCGCGGCGGCAAGGGCACCCCGTACGCGCCGCCGAACGAGGGTGACAAGAGCTACGGCCAGATCAGCCTCCAGCAGGCCACCGACTGGTCGGTCAACTCGGCGTTCGCGCAGCTCGCGCAGGACACCGGGCTCCAGAAGGTCAAGGACACCGCCATCGCGATGGGCCTGCCCGGCAACACCCCGGGGCTCGACCCGGTGCCGTCCATCCCGCTGGGCGCGGCCACCCCGAGCGTGCTCGACATGGCGGGCGTGTACGCCACGCTGGACAACGGCGGCAAGCAGATCACGCCGTGGCTGGTGCAGTCGGTGGACCGCGAGGGCGAGAACGTCGCGCTGCCCGCGCACAAGACCACCCAGGCGATCAGCGAGGACACCGCCAACCAGGTCACCTCGATGCTCCAGGGCGTGGTGAACGACCCGGGCGGCACCGGCTGGCGCGCCAAGGCGCTCGGCCGCCCGGCAGCCGGCAAGACCGGTACCACCGACGACCAGAAGTCGGTCTGGTTCGTGGGCTACACCCCCGAGCTGGTCACCTCGGTCGCCCTGTTCGGCCAGGATCCGGGCACCGGTGCCCAGGTCAGCCTGAGCGGCGTCGGCGGCATCGACGGCGCGGCCGGCGGCCAGTACCCGGCCCAGATCTGGACCGGCTACATGAAGGCCGCGCTCAAGGGTCAGCCGGTCGGCGACTTCCCGACCCCGGCCGACGGCGGCTCCTCGGGTGCCACCGACCTGCCGGCCGCCCCGAGCACGCCGAGCGGCACCCCGTCGACGAGCGCCCCCACCGGCACTCCGAGCACCGGCCCCACCACGGCGCCGAGCGACGGCTCGGTCCCGTCGGGCGGCACCGACGGCGGTGCGACCACCGCGCCGACGGCTCCGCCGACCAGCCGGCCGACCACCCAGCCCACCCGGCCGCCCCGACCCACCACGAAGCCGACGCCGACCACCCAGCCGACCGCGCCCCCGACCTCCCAGCCAACCGGCCAGCCCACGGGCGGGACGGACGCGTTCGCGGGGGCGGGTGCCTCGTCCGGCGGCTGACGCTGACGGGGACCGTTGCGGGGGTCCTTGCGGGGGTCGTTGCGAGGGGCTGTTGCGGGGGTCGTTGCGAGGGGCTGTTGCGGGGGCCGTTGCGGCCCCCGCTCCGGTTCGGGTGATTGCGCCATTGCGCACAGTCGAGGGCAGGACCAAATGACGGAATGGCGCCTTACCCGATCATCAATGTGACTGTCACAATGCGGCGGTGCACAGATCAACGGCCTCGCCCACCCTCCCCTCGGGCAGAACCCTCGGCCTCGGCCTCGCGCTGGTCTCCGCCATCGCCTTCGGCGGCTCCGGTACCGCGGCCAAGCCGCTGATCGAGGCCGGGCTCTCCCCGCTGCACGTGGTGTGGCTCCGGGTCACCGGGGCGGCGGTCGCGCTCCTCCCGGTCGCCTACCGGCACCGGCACGCCGTACTGCGCCGCCCCGGCCTGCTGCTCGGCTTCGGCCTGCTCGCCGTGGCCGGCGTCCAGGCCTGCTACTTCGCGGCGATCTCCCGCATCCCGGTCGGCGTCGCCCTGCTCATCGAGTACCTCGGGCCGCCGCTGCTGATCGGCTACGTCAAGTTCGTCCAGCGCAAGCCGATCACCCGCGGCGCGGCCGTCGGCGCCGGCGTCGCGGTGGCCGGGCTGGCCTGCGTGGTCGAGGTCTGGAACGGCCTGAGCTTCGATGCCCTGGGCGTGCTGTTCGCCCTCGGCGCGGCCTTCTGCCAGGTCGGCTACTTCGTGCTCGCCGACGCCGGGCGGCGCGGCGAGCGCCCGGTCGACCCGCTCGCCGTCAGCGCGTTCGGGCTGCTCATCGGCGCCGTACTGCTCACCGCCCTCACCCGGCCGTGGCAGGCCGACTGGAGCCCGCTCGGCGGGTCGGTGGTGATGAACGGGCACAGCCTGCCCGCGTTCCTCCCGGCCACGTGGATGGTCCTGATCGCCACCGTGCTCGCCTACGTGACCGGCGTGATCTCGGTCGGCTACCTCTCGCCGCCGATCGCCGGGGTGGTCGCCAACCTGGAGGCCGTGGTCGCCACCGTGACGGCCTGGGTGCTGCTCGGCGAACACCTCGGGCTGCCGCAGATCGCGGGCGGCCTGCTGGTGCTGACCGGGGCCTTCGCGGCGCAGGCGAGCAAGCCCGCGGAGGCGGGCGCGGTTCCGCGGGCCGACGGCCCTGAAGCTTCCGGGCCCGGGGCTGCCGGATCCGGGGCTGCCGAGCTCGGGGCTGCCGACCGGGTGGCCGCCGAGCGTGGGGTCAGCGGCCGGTCCAGCCGAACCAGTCGAGGTGATTGAGCGGCCACACGACGGCCGACACCGGGCCGACCACGTTGTCCACCGGCACGGCGCCGCCACCCGGGCCGTGCTGGTGGTAGCGGGAGTCCGCGGAGTCGCTGCGGTGGTCGCCCTCGACCCAGACGTAGCCCGACGGCACCTTCACCGGCCCGAAGTCCAGCCCCGCGCAGGAGTCGTCCCCGGGGTGCAGGTACGGCTCGTCGACCTTCCGCCCGTCGACGGTCAGCGTGCTGCCCTCGCACTGCACGGTCTGTCCACCGGTCGCGATGACCCGCTTGACCAGGTAGTTGTCGTCCTTCGGCGGCACCAGGCCGACGAAGCTGAGCGCCGAGCTCGCGGCGTTGGTGACCGGGTTCGGATCGGTCGGCTGCGGCGGCAGCCAGCCCCCCGGGTCCTTGAACACCACCGGCTGACCCGGCTCCGGCTCCCAGCCGGTCAGCGGCGCCAGCTTGTTCACGCCGACCCGGTCGCCGATCCGCAGGGTGTTCTCCATCGAGCCGGACGGGATGGTGAACACCTGGAACAGGCAGGTCTTGATCAGCAGCGCGACCACCAGGCCGACCGCCGCCATCACCGGCAGCTCGATCCACCACGGCCGCGGACGCCGCCCCGAGCGGGCCTTGCGGCCACGCTCACCGCGCGCCCGGCGACGGGCCTCGGCACGACCGCCGGACACCTCGTGGGCGTTCGACGCGGAATCGCCGGGGGCTCCGGTTCCGCTGGGCGTTTCGGGCAGGTTCACCGCCATCGTCGCTGCTCCACCTCTCCGGCTGGGGAAGTCTGCACGCTACGCCAACCGTGGGGCCTGACGAAATCGGTCATTTAGCCGCCGCCGACATCGCCGGACGTCCCGATGCCCCGGAACCGCTCGGGCCCGGATTCCGGGTCCGGACTCCAGGCCCGGGTTTCGGGCCCGGCATTCCAGGCCCGCGTTCCAGGCCCGGCTTCGAGGCCCGGGCTCAGGAGCGGGCGATGGCCTCGTGGTGGCGGATGACCTCGGCGATGATGAAGTTCAGGAACTTCTCGGCGAAGACCGGGTCCAGCTTCGCCCCTGCCGCCAGCTCCCGCAGCCGCTTGATCTGGTCCCGCTCGCGCGCCGGGTCGGCCGGCGGCAGCTTGTGCTCGGCCTTGAGCCGGCCGACCCGCTGGGTCGCCTTGAAGCGCTCGGCCAGCATGTGGACCACCGCGGCGTCGATGTTGTCGATGCTCTCGCGCAGGCTGGTCAGCTCGGCCCGTACGGCGTCGTCGATCCCCTCGGGCAGGCCGACGCTGGGGGTCGTGGAGTGGTCCGTCATCGGGGCGGCTCCCGGTGTCTGCGGTGGGCGCCCGACCGTACGGCGGCCGGGCTCGGGCCCGGGCAAATCTAACAGGGCCCCCGCTCCGGCCCCGCACCGTCGGACGGAACCGTCCACGATCCGGACGGCGGGCCGGAACCGGACATCGGCCCGGGGCTCCGTCCGGCCCGCGCGGCGTGACGCACCGGAGCCGGAGTGCTCTGCCCGTAGGCTGGGGCGTGCATGACCGGAAGTGACCGCTCGAACACTCCCTCAGCACTGGAGGAACCGATCGTGGCAACCACCCGTACCGCCACCACCGCGTGGGAGGGCAACCTCCTCGACGGAAAGGGGCTGGTGACCTTCGCCTCCTCCGGGATCGGCGAGTACCCCGTCTCCTGGCCGTCCCGCGCGGAGGCTCCCAACGGCAGGACCAGCCCCGAGGAGCTCATCGCAGCTGCCCACTCGGCGTGCTTCTCGATGGCCCTCTCGCACGGTCTGACCGGCGCCGGCACGCCGCCCACCAAGCTGGACACCCGGGCCGACGTGACGTTCCAGCCCGGCACGGGCATCACCGGCATCCACCTGACCGTGGTCGGCCAGGTCCCCGGACTCGACGAGGCCGGCTTCGTGAAGGCCGCCGAGGACGCCAAGGCGAACTGCCCGGTCAGCCAGGCCCTGACCGGCACCACCATCACCCTCACGGCCTCGCTGGCCTGAGCCCCTTCTCCCCTCCTCTCTCCTCTCCTTTCTCCACCACCGCATCCGGCCCGTCCGGCCCCGTCCGGCCCTGGGCTCTCGGCCCGCCCCGTTGCACGTCCGGCGCGCGACCAGCGCCCAGGGGCGCGGCTTCGGCGCACGCGCCCCTGGCGCACATCATGTGATGTGCACCGGGGGCGTCTGCACGTACCGCCATCCATGATCACAAAGCGGGCGAATCACCCTGCCGGCGGTCACCGCGCGTTGCCGTCGCGGCCTATGATCGGCCGCAGCGCCCTGTCCTTCAGGCGGGTCCCCGCGCACCGGCGCCCCACGACGGGCGGCCCCGCAGCGGACCGACTCCGAGGACCACGACAGAGTGCGGAGCCGGCCGCCGGGTCCCGACTGGTCGGCCGGACCATCGTCAAGCGTCAGCAGCGGACGGGAGCATGCCGTGCCGGGCCAGAACGAGGGGGCCGACGCACACCACCCGGGGGTGCGGCACGAGGAATCGCCACGCCACCGCCCCCTCGCCTCGCCGCTCCTGGACCCGACCGCCGGCCCCGGTGGCCCCGCCGCCGGCCCCGTCACGGGAGCCGTCACGGCCCTCAGCGCCTGCGGGACGCTGACGGAACCGGAGCTGCTGCTCTGCCCCACCTGCTCGACCCCGCTCACCGACTCCGCCCACCGGAACCGGGGGCTCACCGGCGACCTCGGCCGGTCGGACGGCGGCACCGGCCGGGAGGGGAACGGCACCGGCCGGGAAGGAGAGGGCTCCGACCGGACGGCGGACAGCTCCGACCGGCTGCTGGCGGCGCTGCGGGCCAGCGAGTCCCGGTTCCGGGCAGCCTTCTGCGACGCCGTCATCGGCATGGCCCTGATCGACGCCGAGGACCGGATCATCGAGGTCAACCCCGCCTTCGCCGCGCTGATCGGACGGGGCGTCGGCGAACTGGTCCGCACCCACCTGCACGAGATCATCGACCCGGAGGGCATGCCGGACCGGCTCTTCTCCGAGCTCGTACGCGGGGAGCGGGAACGGTTCCGCGTGGAGAAGCAGCTCAAGCACCGCGCGGGCCACACGGTCTGGAGCAAGGTCACCGTCTCGCTGATCCGGGACGGTGCCGGCGATCCGCTCTACACCCTCGCCCTGGTGGAGGACATCACCGAGCAGCGCCGCCTCGGCGACCGGCTGGAGTACCAGGCGCTGCACGACCCGCTGACCCGGCTGCCCAACCGGGCCTACTTCTTCGAGCGGCTCGACGCCGCCTGCCTCGCACCGGTCGAGCGACCGGGCCCGGCCGCGGCCGAACGCCGGGTGGGGGTCTGCTACCTGGACCTCGACGGCTTCGCGGCGATCAACGAGGCGCTCGGCCACCACATCGGCGACCAGCTGCTGATCGCCGTCGCCACCCGGCTGCGGCGCGGCTTCGACGGGCGGGACACCCACCTGGTGGCCCGGATGGGCGGCGACGAGTTCGCCGTCCTGGTCACCGACAGCGCGGGCAGCGAGCAGCTGACCGAGCTGGCCGCCCGGATCCTGGAGGTGCTGGAACGTCCCTTCGACGTCGCCGGGCACCGGCTGGTGATCACCGCCAGCGTGGGCGTGGTCGAGCGGTCCGTGCACGAGACCACCCCGACCGACCTGGTCAAGGACGCCGACTCCACCCTCTACTGGTCCAAGGCCGACGGCCGCGCCCGCTGGACCCTCTACGACCCGGACCGCGGCGCCCACCAGCTCACCCGGCAGCTGCTCGCCACTTCACTGCGCCCGGCCCTGGAGCGCGGGGAGTTCACCATCGAGTACCAGCCGCTGGTCGGTCTGGCCGACGGCACCGTGCACGGCGCGGAGGCACTGGTCCGCTGGCGCCACCCCCGCTACGGGACGCTCTCCCCGGACCGCTTCATCCCGCTCGCCGAGGAGACCGGCGCGATCGTGCCGCTCGGGACCTGGGTGCTGGAGGAGTCCTGCCGGCAGGCCCGGCAGTGGCTCACCGAGTTCCCCGAGACCGAGACCTTCGTGAGCGTCAACCTGGCCGCCCGCCAGATCTGGGACTCCGACATCGTCGCCGACGTCGCCCGGGCCCTGGAACGCGCCGGCCTGCCGGCCCGGCTCCTCCAGCTGGAGATCACCGAGAGCGCCCTGCTCGGCCCCGGCGGCCGCCCGCTCCAGGCCCTCCAGTCGCTCGCCGACATGGGCGTGCGGATCGCGATCGACGACTTCGGCACCGGCTACTCCAACCTGGCCTACCTCTCCAGGCTGCCGGTGCACGTGCTCAAGCTCGACGGCACCTTCATCGAGGGCTTCCGCGAGCCCGCCCCGACGGACCGTCCCGGCCGCCCGGGGCTCGGCTCCCGCCGCAGCGACGCGGACGAACAGATCGTCGGCGCGATGGTGCAGCTCGCCCACACCCTCGGACTGACCGTCACCGCCGAGGGCATCGAGAACGCGGCCCAGGCCGAACGCCTGCGGCTGACCGGCTGCGACACCGCCCAGGGCTGGTACTTCGCCCGCCCCGGCGAGGCCGAACTGGTCGCGGCCATACTCCGCGAGGGCCGCCCCGCCCTGAACGGCCGGTAGCCGCAGGGCGGGGGCGCGGGAGGGACAGGGGTGGGGCGAGGCGGGCTCAAGGCCGCCGACCGCCACCTCGCGGCGCCCGGCCCGTGGCCCGCGGCCCGGTCCGGCGATGTGCGGCGCCGGGGCCGGGGGCCGCAGCAGGGCGGTGGCCGTCAGTCCCCTCCCCGTCCCGGCCCGTCCGCGATCACGCCGTCGCCGCCAGGCGGTAGGCCCCTGCGATCAGGACCCGTCGGCGGCGGCCAGCCTCCCGGGACGCACGGTCGCCGCCGTCGGGACGACCGGCCGGCGGTTCCGGTACCCGGTCACTCCGACGTCACGCCGTCACGGCATCGCTGTCACACGGTCGCCGTCAGGCCGTAGGCCTCGGCGATCAGGCCGTACGAGCGGAGCCGGGCCTCGTGGCCGTGGATGTGCGAGGTGACCATCAGCTCGTCCACGCCGGTCCGCTTGCGCAGCGCCTCCAGCCCGTCGGCGACCTGGCCCGGGTCGCCGAGCACGACGTTGTCGAGCCAGTTGTCGATGAAGTCGGCCTCGACCGGGCTGTACGGGTACTCCTCGGCCTCCTCCGGGGTGGGGATCGGGCCGGGGTTGCCGCGCCGCAGGCGGAGCATGCCGAGGGCCGCGGAGCGGGCGAGGCGCCGGGCCGAGGGCTCGTCGTCGGCGGCGACCGCGCTGACGCCGATCAGCGCGTACGGCTCGGCGAGCACGGCGGAGGGGCGGAAGGACGAGCGGTAGAGGTCCAGCGCCGGGATGGTGTTGGCGCTGCTGAAATGGTGGGCGAAGGCGAACGGGAGGCCGAGGCGGCCCGCCAGCTGGGCGCTGAAGCCGGAGGAGCCGAGCAGCCAGACCGGCGGGCGGTCCTCGCCCTTGGGCACGGCGGTCAGCCGGGCGTACGGGTGGCCGTCCGGGAAGTCGCCGTCGAGGAAGTGGGTCAGCTCGGCGAGCTGCTGCGGGAAGTCGTCCGCGCCTTCGGTGAGGCCGCGGCGCAGCGCTCGGGCGGTGGCCTGGTCGGTGCCGGGAGCGCGGCCGAGTCCGAGGTCGATCCGCCCCGGGTGCAGGGCCTCCAGCAGGCCGAACTGCTCGGCGATGGCCAGCGGGGCGTGGTTGGGGAGCATGACGCCGCCGGAGCCCAGCCGCAGCGTCGTGGTGTTGGCCCCGAGGTGGGCGAGCAGGACGGCGGGGGTGGAGCTGGCCACTCCGGGCATGCCGTGGTGCTCGGCCACCCAGAAGCGGTGGTAGCCCCACTGCTCGGCCCGGCGGGCCAGCTCGGTGGTGGCCGCGAGGGCCTCGGCGGGCGTGTAGCCGACGCCGACGGTGGCCAGGTCGAGGATCGAGAGCGGAGCGGGCGCCGTTCCGCGGGCGGTGCCCCGGATCGCCGTCCCGGCCGCCGGTTCGGTCCCGTGCTCCTGGTGGTCCTCGGTGGTCATCCCGTCCGCCCTCCTGACTGCCGTCCTTGAGCCGGCCGTCATCGGTGACCGCGCGGTCCCGGATGGCCCGCCGGTCGCTGTCGCCGACCGGGGTCAACCACGGCCGGGGGCTCGCTGTTCCCGCCTCAGCAGTGTCGTCCGGCCACGGTCCAGGCGGGTTTCGGCCATTTCGCACGGAAGCCCGACCGGTGGATCGGCTGACGCAGAGCCAGTGGGCGAACACGGATGGCGACTTCCCGCCAGCGCCGGAAGTCGCCAGCGCCAGGTCTCGCGGCCGGGGACCGACGTCCGGCAGGCTGGGTCCGGGAGCGGGTCGCCGGAGCGGGATCCGCACTCCACCAGCAAGATCGTCGGGCTGGACCAGCACCGGACGATCACTGCGAGCCCTCGGCGCGGCACCCCGCCCCGGGGGCTCGTTCGGCTTCGGCGGCGGTCCGCCGCGCCGGCTCCCCGGCTCGCCGGGGGGCGGGCGCACGGTTCGCCGCCTCGGGGCACGGCCGGAATCAGCAGTCGTGAGCTGTGCCATACCGGGGTGCTTCATGACATGAAAAGTCGAGGCGCTAGCGTTGACCCCTGCAGCCACCTGCTCCCTCGGGAGGCGTGGAGGGAGTAAAGGGCCTTGAACTTCGTGGCGGCGATCGGATCCCCGTGGATCTGCGCGCTGGCGCTCGTCGCCGTACTCGGGGACGCCCTCCTTCCGTTCATCCCCAGCGGGACGCTGGTCATCCTGGCGGTGCTCAAGACCGCGCAGATCAACGGTGCGCCCCTGATGCTGGGGCTGGGCGTGGCGGTGGCCTCCTTCCTGGGCGACCTGCTGCTGCTCAACCTTGCCCGGCGCGGTGCCCCGGTGCTGCACCGTCGGCTCGCCCGACGCCCGAAACTGGCGGCCAGCGTGACCCGGGTCCAACAGGCCCTGGTCGAACGCCCCCACGGGACGGCCGCCGCGATGGTGGTGGTCGCGCGGTTCGTTCCGGCCGGGCGGACCGTCCTCGACCTGGCCATCGGCCACTCCCCCGCCCACCCGCACCGGTTCCTCCACTGGTCGGCACTGGCGGCGCTGGTCTGGGCCGCCTACATCGTGACGCTGGGCTGGCTGAACAGCCACTGGTTCAACACCGCCTGGCTGAGCCTGGTGGTCTCCTGCCTGGCGGCCACCGCCATCAGCACCGCGATCGCGCGCATGGTGCGCCGCACCCGGCGGCTCGCCGCACTCTGACGGCGCGGCCGGCGGCCGCTCCCCGACCGGCCCCGAAGCCTCCCCCGACGGTCCCGCCGCGGCCGGCACACCCCTTCTCCGTCCGGCTCGGACCGTTGCCCTCCGCCCTGCCCGGACCGGCCGACCCTCTTGCCGGCGGGCTTCGGGCCGTCCGACCCAGCAAGGGGCAAAAGTTTTCCCAAAAGGGCGACCAATCGGGCCGGACGATGACGAACCCCGCCGGTGGGCCGACCGACCGGCGGTACCGTACTGACCGGGCCGCACAGGGTGGAAAGCGTCACAGGACGGCAACAGTCGACGCATCCCCGCAGCCCAGCCGGATGCGTCAGGCGTGTTGAGAGTCGTCAGCGCTCGGCGACCTTGGAGGCCGCCTCGGCGACATGACATGCTAGCGGCGGAATAATCATCAATTGCCCGATTTGACCGGTGCGGCTGCAGGCCGCCCTCACCACCGGCGTCGGCACCCAGGGGAGACCATGACCAGCATCTCGCGCAGGACGGTGCTCAGTGCAACCGCCGCGACCGCGGCCCTCGGCGCGGTCGCGGCCTGCTCCAGCGGCGGATCCGGCTCGGGAAACGGCGCCACCTCCCCCGGCCCCGGCGGCGCGAGCACCACCCAGGGCGGCAGCCCCGGCCCCCAGGCGGTGGCGCCCAAGGGCACCCCGATCGGCGACGGTTCCAACGCGGACACCGGGCCGCAGCCGAACCAGCCCAAGCCCGAGAAGCTCAAGCCGGGCGAGCGGCCGCCGCAGTTCGTGGTCTTCTCCTGGGACGGCGCCGGCGGCACCGAGGACGGCCAGTTCCCCCGCTTCCTGAAGCTGGCGGAGCAGCACAAGGCCACGATGACCTTCTTCCTCTCGGGCATATACGCCCTCCCCAAGGGCAAGGCCGACCTGTACCACCCGCCGAAGCACTCGGTGGGCGCCTCCGACATCCCGTACCTGTCGGACGGCGCGGTGAAGAGCACGCTCAAGCTCATCAGCCAGGCCTGGCTGGCCGGGCACGAGATCGGCACCCACTTCAACGGGCACTTCTGCTCCAGCCGTCCGGACAAGAACGGGGTCAACATGTGGACCCCCGAGGACTGGCAGAGCGAGATCGACCAGGCGATCGGCTTCGTCACCCAGTGGCGGACCAACACCGGCTTCACCGACGTCGACCCGCTCCCCTTCGACTACAAGAAGGAGCTCATCGGCGGCCGCACCCCGTGCCTGGAGGGTCAGAAGGCACTGCTGCCGACGATCGCCAAACTGGGCTGGAAGTACGACGCCAGCTCCTCGGGCGGCCTTCAGATATGGCCGCAGAAGGTCCAGGACGGCAAGGTCTGGGACTTCCCGCTGCAGTCCATCCCGTTCCCCGGGCACACCTTCCAGGTCCTGTCGATGGACTACAACATCCTGGCCAACCAGTCCAGCGGCAGCACCAAGGGCGACCCGGCCAAGTACGGCGACTGGCGCACCCAGGCCACCCAGTCCTACCTGGCGGGCTTCGAGCGCGCGTACAACAGCAACCGCGCACCGTTCTTCATCGGCAACCACTTCGAGCAGTGGAACGGCGGCATCTACATGGACGCCGTCGAGGAGACGCTCAAGACCATCGCGAGCAAGCCCGAGGTCCGGCTGGTCTCCTTCAAGCAGCTGGTCGAGTGGCTGGAGGCGCAGGACCAGTCCACCCTGCGCAAGCTGCGCTCGCTCAACGTCGGCCAGGCGCCGACGGGCGGCTGGGAGGGCTTCCTCGGTACGGCGGGCTGACGCACCGAGGGGCGGAGGAGCGCGGCAGCGGCACGGACACCGGCAGCGACACGGACACCGGCCGGAGGGGGTGCGAGCCCCCGCCGGCCGCTGTCGTCCGGGCCGGTTCCCGGGGCCGGCCGGCTACCCGGCGGTGCGGGCGTCCGCGAGCAGGATGCGGACGATGCGGTCCGCCCCGGCCTCGCCCCAGAGGATGGAGTAGTGGTTGGTGCCGGGCACCGGCGAGGCGGGCACCCGCTCCTGGTCCAGCCGCGCCAGCGCGAGGCGCGACCGGTCGTAGAGGCCCTGCGGCTCGTCGAGCAGGCCGCGCTCGGCCCAGAGCAGTTCGGCCGGGCAGGGCAGCCGGTGCACGGCGGCGGCCGCGTCCTCGTCCAGCAGGACCTGGGCGCCGTCGGTCTGCACGGCCTCCAGCACGCAGGAGGAGCGCAGTTCGGGCTCCGTGCCGACGAGGTCGCGCTGGGTGTAGGCGTCGATCCCCTCGGTCCACTCGCCGACGAAGGCGGGATGCCCGCGCCAGAACTCCCGGTAGGCGTCCCGGTCCGGGAAGGTCGTGGACAGCCGGGCCAGCGCGGGGCCGAGCACCGCGGCCAGGGCGTCCTCCTCGCGGACGCCCTGGGGCAGCGGGAAGGTCACCGCTCCGTCGACCAGCAGCACCCGGCGGACCAGCTCGGGGTGCCGGACGGCGGCCAGGGCGGAGACCCAGGCCCCCATCGAGTGGCCGACCACCGTGACGGGCCCCGGGCCGAGGGCGCCGATCAGCGCGGCCACGTCGTCGGCGTGCCGGGCCAGCCCGTACGGGCCGGCGACCGAGCGGCTGGCGCCGCGGCCCCGCAGGTCGGGCGCGAGCAGGGTGACCCGGCCGGCGAGCCGGCGGGCGACCTCGTACCAGGCGAGGCCGTTGGCGGTGATGCCGTGCACCGCCACGATCGTGGGGGCCCGCGGATCGTCGGCGGGCCAGCGCAGGACGGCCAGGTCCCCACCGGGCACGGGGACGGTCAACTCCTCGGGCTTCAGCGGCGACTGGCTCACGCGGGGGTACCTCCGGTCGGGTGGGCGGTTCCGAGACCGGCCGGCGCCGCGGCGGAGCGGGCGGACCGGGCGGCGCGGATGCGGGCAGGCAGTCTAGCCAGGCCGCCGGGCAGCAGGTAGACCACGGCGACGAACAGGGCACCCAGCAGGAACAGGGGCTGGGAGAGCGGTACGCGCAGCACCGCCGGCAGGTCGGCGACGGCCGACGAGTTGGCGAGGTCGCCGAGCCGGTGGCTCGCCCAGGTGTACAGGACACCGCCGAGCAGCGGTCCCCAGCGGGTGCCGGAGCCGCCGAGGACGACCATGACCAGGAGCGCGAGCGTGGCGTCCGAGGTGGCGGCCTGCGGGGTGGCGCCACCGGTCAGCAGCAGGTAGACCACACCGCCGAGCCCGGCGAGCCCGCCGGCCAGCACGAAGGCGACCAGCTTGTAGCCGTAGGGCCGCAGCCCGAGCACCTCGACCCGGCGCTCGTTCTCCTTGATGCCCTCCCAGACCCGGCCCATCGGCGACTTGACGGCCCAGTGGACTGCGGCGACCGTCAGCACCAGGTAGCCGACGGCGATCCAGTACAGGTTGGCGGTGTTCTCGATCCCGAGCAGGCCGGAGGGCAGCAGCTCGGCCGGGGCGGAGCGGCCCTCCTCGCCGCCGGTGACGCCACCGGGGTTGCGCTGCACGAGGATCGAGCCGGCCTGGGCGAAGGCGAGGGTGACCATGGAGAAGCCGATGCCCGTGACGCGCAGGCTGACCGAGCCGAGCAGCAGGGCCAGCAGCACGGAGCAGGCGACGCCGAACACCGCGGCCGCGGCGAAGGGCAGTTGCAGTTCCAGCATGCCGAGGTCGGTGGCGTACAGGCCGGTCGCGAAGTAGAGCGCGTGGCCGAAGGAGAGCAGTCCGGTCCGGCCGAGCAGGAGGTCGTAACCGGTGGCGAGGGCCCCGTAGAGCACGCACAGGGCGAGCAGTTGGAGGCTTCCGGGGCTGCCGAGCGGGCCGTCGAGCAGTCCCGGGACGGGAAGCGCACTGTATGGGGCGACAAGGAGCGTGATCAGCAGAGCGATCGGCCACCAGCGTAGCGCTCTGTGCACACCTGTCCAGCGATTAGTGACTGAATCACCTGTTCGAGGGATGGCGCCGGACTCGGCCTTGTGTTCACAATGGGTCTCGGCAAGGCCGGTGTCAGTCCCCCTTGCCACAGTGGCGGTGTCGGCGGAGCTGGTGTCAGTCCCCTCCTCCGGCAGGGTGGTCACGGCAGGGCTGGTGTCAGTCCCCCCTGCCGGAGCGGCCGCGCCGCGGCCGGCCGCGGGGCCACCGGTGCTCGTGATCGGTGTTTCGGCGCTCACGCGAGCCTCCCGGTGAGTCCACGGGGTCGGACGAGAAGCAGCACGGCGAGCAGGACGACGACCGAGAGGTCGCCGAGCCCGGCGCCGGTGTAGTAGTTGGCGAACTGCTGCACGAGGCCGACGCCCACGGAGGCGACGGCGGCCCCGGTCACGGAGCCCATGCCGCCCATGACCACGACGACGAAGGCGAAGATGAGCAGGCCGGTCCCCTGGCCGGGATTGACCGAACCGAAGTAGAGACCGCCGAGGGCGCCGCCGAGGGCGGCGGCAGCCCCACCGAGGGCGAAGACGAGGGTGAACGCCTTCCGGACGTCGATGCCGAGCGCCGTGACCATCGCCCGGTCCTCGACGCCGGCCCGGACGATCAGCCCGTAGCGGGTGCGGGCGAGGAACAACCGAAGAGCGAGCAGCAGGAGTGCGGCGGCAGCCACCAGCACGAAGCGGTTGACCGGGACGGTCGCCCCGAGCACGTGCCAGGTGCCGGACAGAAGTTCCGGCTGGGGGAACGGGCGGGAGTCCGCGCCCCAGATCCCCATCAGCAGGGCGGGTACGGCCAGCCCGACCCCGACGGTGGCGAGGATCTGGTCGCGCGGGCGGCTGTAGAGCGGCCGGATCAGGAAGAGCTCCAGCAGGACGGCGGCGGCCGTCCCGACCAGGGTGCCGAACGGCACCGCGAGCCAGAAGGAGAAGCCGGCCTCGGCGCCGGCCCACCAGGTGGCATAGGCGCCGATGGAGAGCAGGGCGCCGTGGGCGAAGTTGAGCACGTCCATCAGACCGAAAATCAGCGACAGGCCGGAGGCGACCAGGAAGTACAGCGCACCGAGACCGAGTCCGGTACAGGAAAGGAGGACGACGGTGTCCATCAGGGCTTCACCTCGGCGGTGACGACAGGGGTGGCCGGGGAGGCGGCGGGCCGGGGCCCGCCGGCGAGCGGGTGGCGGGAGCCGACGCCGAGCAGGCGGCGGGCGGCTTCCTCATCAGCCAACAGCTCGGCGGTGTCGCCGCGGTGGGCGGTACGGCCGTCCGCCAGGACGGCGCAGGTACCGGCCAGCCGGCGGACGAGGGCGAGGTTCTGCTCGACCAGCAGGACGGGCACGGCCTCGGCCGCACGCGCCAGCACCTCGGCAACCTCGGCGACGATCTTCGGGGCCAGGCCCTTGGTGGGTTCGTCGGCGATGATCAGCCGGTTGCGGTTGAGCAGCGTCCGGCCGATCGCCACCATCTGCTGCTGGCCACCGGAGAGCGTCCCGGCCAACTGTCCGGCTCGCTTCTTGAGTTCGGGGAACAGCTCGTGGACGAGCGCGTAGTTCGGCTCGCCGGTCTCGTCCCCGCTCCCGGCGGCGCGCTCGGCGAGACGGAGGTTCTCGGCGACCGTCAGGCCGGCGAAGATCCCCCGGTCCTCGGGCGCGTAACCGATGCCGTGACGAACGACCAGATGCGTGGGAAGGGAGGAGAGTTCGACGCCGGAGAGCCGGATGCTACCGGTGCGCGGCACCAGGCCCATGACGGCCTTGACGGTGGTGGTCTTGCCGGCGCCGTTGCGGCCCAGCAGCGCGGTCACCCCGGCGGGGGCCACGTCGAAGTCGACGCCGTGCAGGATGTGCAGCCCGTCGATGACCACCCGCAGATCGCGGACGGAGAGGAGGGGTCCGACAGCGGAGGGCAGCGAGGAGGAGGAGCGCGCCGAGGAAGTGGGGCGCCGAGCGGAGAACGGAGAGGAGGTCACAACGCCTCACCCAGGTAGGCCTGTTGCACGGTCGGGTCGGCCATCACGGCCTCGGGGGCGTCCAGGGCGAGCAGCGTGCCGTGGTGCATCACCGCGAGCCGGTCGGCCAGGCCGAGCAGGACGTCCATGTGGTGCTCGACCATCAGGACGGTCCGGCCCAGGTCGCGGTGCACGGAACGGATCAGCTCGGTGAGGGCGGGCACCTCCTCCGCGCTGACACCGGCCATCGGCTCGTCCAGCAGGATCAGCCGGGGCTCGGAGACCAGCAGGACGGCCAGCTCCAGCTTGCGCTTCTCCCCGTGCGAGAGCGCACCGGCCAGGGCGTCCGCGCGGTGGGTGAGGTCGGTGCGTTCCAGGGTGTCGGCCAACTGCTGCTCGTAGCGGTCGGCGCGGCGCCAGAGCCGGTACGAGGCGCGCGGCCCGGCGGCCGCCTGGGCGGCCAGGCGGACATGGTCGGCGACCGTCATCCCCGGCCAGAGGGAGGAGGTCTGGAAGGTGCGCCCGAGCCCACGGCGGGCCCTGGCGTGCACCGCCTCGGCGGTGATGTCCGCACCGTCGAGGCGGAGGCTGCCGTGGGTCGCCGGGTAGATGCCCGAGATCAGGTTGAAGAGGGAGGTCTTGCCGGCGCCGTTGGGCCCGATGAAGGCGATGAACTCGCCTTCATCGACCGAGAAGGAGACGTCCTCGACGATCGGCACGCCGCGGACGGCCCAGCCGAGCCCGTCCAGCCGCAGCACCGGAGAAGGGGGCGAAGAGGACGAGGAGGAACGCGCGGGCGAGGAGCCCGGAGCGGAGGAAGCGGAAGGAGTGGAGGCGGTACGGGCGGTCATCGGGATCAGCCCGCCATCGGGGTGACCGGGGGTGCGGCCTCGTCCGCGGTGAGGGTCTTCTCCACCGAGGGCTTGGCGGCGGCACCACTGCCGGTCAGTCGCACCTGGAACATCGGCTGGAGCAGGGCGTGGTCCTCGGCGCGGACCGTGGTCTTCCCCTTGACCCCGTCGAAGCTCCAGCCCTCCAGGGCCTTGATCAGCGCCGAAGTGTCGTCGGCGGAGCCGTGGTTGGACTCGACGGCGTGCACGATCATCTGGGCGGCGGTGAAGCCGTCCGGGGTGAAGATGTCCGTCTTCCCTCCGGCGGCGGTGACGGCCTCGGTCATGGCCTTCTCCGCCGGGGTGCCGGCGGCACCGTCGAAGTAGTGGTTCAGGAAGGAGATCTTCTCGGCCGCCGGGCCGAACAGCGGGTAGGAGGCGGCCAGGTCGAGGCCGGTGACGACCTTGGTGTCGGCGAACACGTCCTGCTGGGTGAGCGCCGTCCACAGGGCCGAGGCGGTGTCGCCGGCCCAGGCGACGAACAGCAGGTCGGGCTTGGCGGTCTTGGCCTGGGTGGCGAAGGGGGTGAGGTCGGTGGCGCTCGGCGGGGCGAGCACCTGGTCGACGGTCGCGCCCTCACCGCCGAGCACCGCCTTCACCGCGGCCACGTTGGCCTGGCCGAAGGCGTTGTCCTGAGCCAGCACGGTGACCTTCTTGCCCTTGGCGTCACCGACGAACGAGGCCGCGGTCTTGATGTCCTGGTAGGACTGGCGGCCGGAACGGAAGGTGTACTTGTTCAGGCCTGTGGCCTTGTCCGCGGCGGCCGGGCCGCTGATGAAGAGCACCTTGTTCTGGGCGGCGATGGGGCCGACCTGGAGCGCCACACCGGAGGCGGTGGAACCGGCCAGCACCTTGTAGCCCTTGCCGATCAGGTCCTTGGCGGCGGACACCGCCTTGGCCGGGTCGCCGGCGTCGTCCTGCTCCTCGAACTCGATCTTGTGCCCGTCGACCGCTCCGGTGCCCTTGGTCGCGTAGCTCAGGCCGGCCTTGAAGCCCTCCAGGTACTGCTTGCCGTAGGCGGCCAGCGGTCCGGTCTTGGAGTACACCAGGCCGACCTTGATCGGGCCCTTCGCACCACCGTCCGCCGCGCTCGTCCCGGCCGTGCCGGCCTTGGCACAGCCCGAGGCGAGCAGGACGCAGGCCGCGAGCGCAGCGAGCTTCCGGGTCGGGCCACCGGTCAGGGCGTCGCCCGGGCGGGCACCGGAGGCGATCCTGGAGGGGGCTGTCGAGCTGCGCATGGTGACCGACTCCTGACGTACGGCGGGGGGATTGCGGGAACCGTAGGTGTGCGGTGGGAGCGGCGATATGTGCCCGGCCGACGTATCACCCCGTCGGGAAGTGGTCTCGGCCGACATACCGCCGGCCCTCCGCCGCCCTCCGGGGGCCCGAATGTGGCCTGGCGACACGTTTGCCCACTCGCCCATGGGGGTGGCCGCCATGGCCTCGGCGGCCCCCGCCCGGTGACGGTGGAGGGGCGCGGAGCCCGTCCGGCGGCAGCCACCTCAGCGGCATGCCCGCCCGGTCCGGCCCAGGCAGGACCCCAGCACAGCCCGGTACGGCCAGGGGCTCCGCGCGACTCCCGAGCCCGCCGGCCGTCCCCGTCCGACTCCCGACTCCCGCTACCCGCATCCCCTGTCTCGCCGCACCCTCGTCATCGCCTCCACCCGCCCTCGGGCCGTCCTCGTCGCCCCGTCCTCGTCGCCCCGGCCTCGTCGGCCCTCCCTCGTCGCCCCGGCCTCGCCGCTCCCCTCGCCGCTCTCCCTTCCTCCCACTCCTTCATGAGGTGACCCCTTGGACAAGGTCCTGGACTCCCCCGCCGACGCGGTCGGGGACATCCCCGACGGCGCGGTGCTGGCCGTCGGCGGCTTCGGCCTCTGCGGCATCCCGAGCACGCTGATCGGCGCCCTGGTGGACTCCGGCGTCACCGGACTTCGGGTGGTCTCGAACAACTGCGGGGTGGACGACTGGGGGCTGGGCCTGCTGCTGCGGGCGGGCCGGATCACCCGGATGACCTCCTCGTACGTCGGGGAGAACAAGGAGTTCGCCCGGCAGTACCTCTCCGGCGAGCTGGAGGTGGAGCTGACCCCGCAGGGCACGCTGGCCGAGCGGCTGCGGGCGGGCGGCGCCGGCATCCCCGCCTTCTTCACCCCGGCCGGGGTCGGCACCCAGGTCGAGGAGGGCGGGCTGCCCTGGCGCTACGCGGCCGACGGCTCGGTGGCCCTGGCCTCCCCGCCGAAGGAGGTCCGGGAGTTCGGCGGCCGCCGGTACCTGCTGGAGGAGGCGATCACGGCGGACTTCGCCCTGGTCCGGGCCGAGGTGGCGGACCGGCACGGCAACTGCGTGTTCCACGCCGCCGCCCGGAACTTCAACCCGCTCTGCGCGACGGCGGGCCGGATCACCCTGGTCGAGGCCAACCGGATCGTCGAGCCCGGCGAGCTGCCTCCGGACGCCGTGCACCTGCCCGGGGTGTACGTGGACCGGGTGGTGGCCGCCGACCCCGAGGACCGCCGTGTCGAGCGCCGCACCGTCCGCCCCGCACTCCAGGAGGCCTGACCCGATGCCCACCGAGACCGCCGCCCCCGCTCCGGCCCCCGCCCCCGCGTCCGCGCCCACCGGCACCCACACCCCAGCACCCACCCCCGCCCTCGACCCGCGCAACGCCCTCGCCGCCCGCGCCGCCCGCGAGCTGCGCGACGGCCAGTACGTGAACCTGGGCATCGGCCTGCCCACCCTGATCCCCAACCACCTCCCGCCGGGTGTCGAGGTGGTGCTGCACTCGGAGAACGGCATCCTCGGCGTCGGCCCGTACCCGGAAGAGGGCACCGAACACCCCGACGTGATCAACGCCGGGAAGGAGACGGTGACGCTCGCCCCCGGCTCCTCGTACTTCGACTCCGCCTTCTCCTTCGGCATGATCCGGGCCGGGCGGATCGACGTCTCGGTGCTCGGCGCGATGCAGGTCTCCGTCACCGGGGACCTCGCCAACTGGATGATCCCCGGCAAGATGGTCAAGGGCATGGGCGGCGCGATGGACCTGGTCCACGGGGCCCGTCGGCTGATCGTGGTGATGGAGCACACCGCCAAGGACGGCACCCCGAAGATCGTCGAGGAACTGTCACTTCCGGCCACCGGCCGAGGAGTTGTGGACCGGATCGTCACCGACATGGCGGTGGTCGACGTGACCCCGGAGGGGCTGCGAGTGGTGGAGACGGTGCCGGGTGTGAGCTTCGCGGAGGTCCAGGCCGCGACCGGCGCCACCCTGCTGCCCCCGCGCTGACCGGCCCGGTCCGTACAGACGGCCGGATCGCCCTCGGGGCGGTCCGGCCGTCGCGCTGTCCGCGCGCCCCGCTCCCCTCGACCACCACCGACACCGCCGCTCTCCGACAACCCCGACACCTTCGACGCCTTCGGCACCTCCGAGTTCAACGGATCGCCCGAGGCAAGGGCCGAATTCGCCGCAATAGCATCAACGCCCGCCGGACCGTCCGGGAACCGCGGCATCTTCATGCCTGGGCGCCGGCGATCTCCCGGATTGCTTGCGATCACCGTTGCACTCGGGGAGAGTTGATGGGGCCAAGGATCCCGGAGCGCCCGGAGGGGGAGCTGGAATGCATCGGGATCCCCGATTCGAAGCCCCCGTACCGACGCGCAACAGAACCGGTCGCACCCGGCGAATGTGCTGGACGGCCCGGGAACTGCCCGAGAACCGCAGTTCGCCGGGCCGCGCTCCAGCGGATTCCGGCCGATTCCGGCCGGTTCCCCCACGGTCCACCCGGACGGCTCCGAGTCGAGGCAGGCCCACGCAGAGCCGAACGTGCCGGGCAAGGCGAGCGAGCCGAGCGAGCCGAGCCAGGCGCGAACTCCGGGGGGAGCAGCTATGACCACGCCGTTCTCGCGACGCAAGGGCGTCGGAACGGCCCACGGGCGAGGTACCGGGCAGCTGGACGAGGCCGCCCTCAGTGCCGTTCCCCTACCCGAGGCCCCGTACGACTACGGCCACTTCAGCCGTCTCGCGGGCCCCGCGTACGACCCGGACGAGGACGACGACCTCGGTGGCGGCGTCTACTGGCCCGAACCGCCCGGCCCCGCTTCGACGGCTTCGCCACACGGCCTCGCCGCCGGCCCCCATGCCGGTCCCGATACCGATCCCTATGCCGCTCCCGCCGCCAGTCCCCATGCCAGTCCCGCACCCCCCTACCGCGTCCGGTACCGCAGCCTGCTGCGCCGAGAGCCGCACCGGATCCGCGCCGCGCTGCTGATGGCCGCCGCCCCCGTGGTGGAGGCGGTCCTGCTGGTCTGGCTGCTGCTGCCGGAGCACTGGCCCGAACGGCTGGACGAAACGAACTCCCTGGTGCTGCTGGGCGACAAGGTGATGATCGGCATCATCGCCGTCGTCGAGGTGTTCCGGCTGGTCAACGTCGTCTCCAACACCCACGCCACGCTGGTGGCCCGTGACCCGGTCCCGGTGACACCGGTGCCCGGCACCCGGGTCGCCTTCCTCACCACCTGCGTGCCGGGCAAGGAGCCGCCGGAGATGGTCCGGGCCACGCTGACCGCGGCCCGTGCCGTCCGGCACAACGGACCGTACGACGTCTGGCTGTTGGACGAGGGAAACGATCCTGCAATGCAGGCGCTCTGCACCGAGCTGGGCGTACGCCACTTCAGCCGCGCCGGCCGGTCGCACTGGAACCGGCCGAAAGGGCGGTTCCGCGCCGGCACCAAGCACGGCAACTACAACGCCTGGCTCCAGGCCCACGGCGACGACTACGAGTTCTGGGTGTCCGTGGACACCGACCACGTTCCGCTGCCGGACTTCTGCGAGCGGATGCTCGGCTACTTCCGCGACCCCGACGTGGCATTCGTCGTCGGCCCCCAGGTGTACGGGAACTACCGCAGCTCGGGCTCGGCCGTCACCAAATTCTCCGAGAGCCAGCAGTACCTCTTCCACGCCCTCATCCAACGCGCCGGAAACCGTTACGGGGCACCGATGTTCGTGGGAACCAACAACGCCGTCAGAATCAGCGCGCTCCAGTCGATCGGCGGGTTGTACGACTCCATCACCGAGGACATGGCGACCGGCCTGGAGTTCCATCGCAGCCGGAACCCGGAGACCGGCGAACGCTGGAAGTCCGTGTACACCCCGGACGTGCTCGCGGTCGGCGAAGGACCGTCCTCCTGGACCGACTTCTTCTCCCAGCAACTGCGCTGGAGCCGCGGCACCTACGAGACCCTGCTCACCCGGTACTGGCGGGTGCTGTGGCAGCTGTCCCCCGGGCGGCTGCTCAACTACACGCTGATGGTGGGCTTCTACCCGATGGCGGCGCTCACCTGGCTGCTCGGCGGCCTCTCCAGCGTGCTCTACCTGGGCTTCGGCGCGTCGGGCGTGCACGTCTCCTCGGAGATCTGGATGATGCTCTACAGCGACGCCGCCGCGCTCCAGCTCCTGCTCTACACCTGGAACCGCAAGCACAACGTGAGCCCGCACGAGCCGACCGGTTCCTCCGGGGTCGCCGGGATGGTGATGTCGGCGCTCTGCGGCCCGGTCTACGCGGCCTCGCTGCTCCAGGCGCTGCTGCGGGTGCGCAGCCGCTTCGTGGTGACGCCCAAGGGCCGCTCGGCCAGTTCCGACCGGCTCGGCACCTTCCGTTTCCACCTCTTCTGGACGCTGGTGTTCGGCGGCGCGATCACCGCCTCCTACTTCACCGGCTACGACCACGCCGCGATGCGCACCTGGGCCTGGATCGCCCTGGTGCTCACCCTCCTGCCGGTCCTGATCACCGCCGGCGACGCCGTCCGCCGCCGCCGGACCCGCCCCACCGCCACCCTCACCGTCACCGGCGGGCCGTCGGCCACCCCGACGGTCCTCCTGGAGAAGCGCCGCCCGCGCCACGCCCGTGACCGCCGGGCCGCGCCGCCCACCCCGGCACCGATGGCCGAACGAACCACACCGGACCGGTCCTTCCCCCGGCCCGCACCCGACCGGCCCGCACCCGACCGGGCCGACAGCGGCACGCACCTCCGCTGAGACCTGCCCGCTCACCCCCGAGCAAAGCCCCCGACCAAGCCCCCCGAGCAGCGCAGCCCCAGAGCCCCGCCCCCGACCGCCTCCCGAGGGGAGCACCCACCGTGAAGATCCACAAGGCCGGCCGCACCAAGCGCCTCGCCCTCGGCAGCACCGTCGCACTGACCGTCGCCGGGATGAACGCGCCGGCCGTCCTCGGCTTCGCCTCCCAGCAGTACCACCACTACGTGATCAACCGCCCCGAGTACAAGGCGCGGTACGGCCACTGGCAGACCCTGTCGCTGCCCTCCGAGTTCCGGGTCAACGCCGTCCACGCGAGCCTGCTGCGCACCGGCAAGGTCCTGATCGTGGCCGGATCCGGCAACGACGAGAAGCAGTTCAACGTGGGCACCTTCAAGAGCCTGCTCTGGGACCCCGCCGCGAACACCTACAAGCTGATCCCCACCCCGGCCGACATGTTCTGCGGCGGCCACACCTCGCTGCCGGACGGCCGCGTCCTGGTGGCCGGCGGCACCCAGCGCTACGAGAAGCTGGCCGGCGCCGTGAAGAAGGCGGCCGGCGTCATGCGGGTGCGCAACGAGAGCCCGGAGCACGACCGGACCTTCCCCAAGGGCACCGTCTTCGTCGCCCCGGACGGCCACGAGTACGCCAGCACCGCCGCGGTGACCGTCCCGGCCGCGACCAAGACCGGCTCCGGCAAGCAGACCGTGGTCACCGCCGGCGAGCAGCGGGTGTACGTGGAGGCGGTCGGCGCGGGCCCGGACTACGTCGCCGACGCCCCGGCCCAGTACCGGATCAAGGGCCTGAGCGGCACCGACGCCCACAACCTGTACGGACAGAACGAGAAGCTCACCCTGGACAAGCAGGAGTACCAGGGCATCCGCTCCGCCTTCGAGTTCAACCCGGACACCGAGCTCTACGAGCCGGTCACCGACATGGCCCACGCCCGCTGGTACCCGACGCTGACCGGGCTGGGCGACGGCCGGGTGGTCACCGTCTCCGGCCTGGACGAGACCGGGGAGATCCTCGACGGCAACGACAACGAGATCTACGACCCGGGGACCAAGTCCTGGTCCAAGGGCCCCGACCACTACTTCCCGACCTACCCGGCGATCTTCCTGACGGCCTCCGGCAAGCTCTTCTACTCCGGCTCTAACGGCGGCTACGGCCCCGGTGACAAGGGCCGCGAGCCGGGTCTGTGGGACGTGTCGAGCGGGGCCTTCCAGCCCGTCCCCGGCCTGCGCGACCCCGGTCTCACCGAGACCTCGTCCTCGGTGCTGCTGCCACCCGCGCAGGCGCAGAAGGTGATGGTGCTCGGCGGCGGTGGCGTCGGGGAGTCGCCGCTGTCCACGGCCCGCACCGACATCGCGGACCTGTCCTCCGCCGGTCCCGCCTTCACCCCGGGCCCGGACCTGCCGGCCGGCGGCACCCGCTACCTCAACAGCGTGATCCTCCCGGACGACACCGTCTTCACCACCGGCGGCTCCAGCGGCTACCGCGGCCGGGGCGACAGCGACCTGCTCAAGGCGCAGGTGTACCACCCGGACACCAACAGCTTCAGCACCGCCGCCGAGCCGACCGTCGGCCGCGACTACCACTCCGAGGCGCTCCTGCTGCCGGACGGCCGGGTCGCCGTGCTGGGCTCCAACCCGCTCTTCGCCGACAAGGCCGAGACCCAGCCGGGCGGTTTCGAGCAGCGCATCGAGATCTACACCCCGCCGTACCTGTACCGCGGCGAGCGCCCGCAGGTCGGTGCCGTTCCACAGGCGGCCCGGCTCGGCGCCACCCTCGCCGTCGGCACCGCGCTGCCGGAGGCGGTCGCCGGCGCCAAGCTGATCCGGCCGAGTTCGGTCACCCACGTGACGGACGTCGAACAGCGCTCGGTGGCCCTGGACATCGCCGGACGGACGGCGGACGGCGTCTCGCTCACCCTGCCCGGCAACCCCGACCTGCTGCCGCCCGGTTGGTACATGCTGTTCCTGACGGACGCCGCCGGCACCCCGTCGGTCGCCCGCTGGATCCAGGTCACCAGGTGACGCCCGCAAGCGGCGCGGGCGGCCTCAGCGCGCCGCCTGCGCCAGCCCGAGCGCGTACGGCAGCCAGAACTCGCCCGCGCGGGGCTCGCCCCGGCCGCAGTCGCCGTCCGACTCCCCCGGGTTCTTGATCCACAGGTAGGCGTCCACTCCGGGCCGGCCGGTCTCGGTGGTCGGCCGCTCGCCGAGCGCGCGCCCGGACGGGTTGCACCAGGCCTCGCCGCCCAGCGCCCCGTTGCCGCTGCGGCTGGTGTCGATGACGAAGTTCTTCCCGCCCAGCGCCGCGGAGAGCCTGGCGCCGTACGCCGCGTTCCGCTCGGTGTCGTAGAAGTTGGCGACGTTCACGGCGAAGCCGTCCGCCGCCGCGATGCCCGACTTGCGCAGGGCGGTGGCGAGTTCCTCCGGGTCCTGTGCCCAGCCGGGGTTGCCCGCGTCCAGGTAGACCCGCGCGTTCGGGTTCTTCTTCAGCTCCTGGACGGCGAAGGCCAGCAGTCCGTACCGCTCGGCGGCCAGGTCGCCCTTGATCCCGCAGTTGTCCAGGGTGTGCGCGACGGCGTCCGGTTCCAGCACCACCCAGGCGCGGCGGTCGCCGAGGGCCTGGGCGACGCCGGTGATCCAGGCGCGGTAGGCGGCCGCGTCGGGGGCGCCGCCGGCCGAGTACTGGCCGCAGTCGCGGTGCGGGATGTCGTAGGCGACGAAGACCGCCGTCCGACCCGCCTCGGTGGCCCGCCGGCTCACCTGCTCGGCGATCTCCTTGGCGCCCTGCTCGCCGAGCCACTGCGAGGAGGGCTGGGCGGCGATCCGCAGCAGCGCGTCGGCCTCCGCCGTCCGGCCCTGCCCGCGCAGCGCGGTGACCTGGCGGGCGGCGTTGGTCCGGTCGGAGACGTAGAAGGCCTGCCCGGGAAGCTGGGCGAACCCCTCCCCCGCCCCGACACCCGTACCCGCGCCCGGAGTCGAGGAGGCGGAACCGGGTGCCGGCTTGCCGCCGCCCGAACCTCCGCAGCCGGACACGGCCGCCAGCACCACCCCGGCCAGCAGCGCCCCCACGGCCCCGCGCGCCCCGCGCAACGCCCTTGCCCGCCCCAGCCCGTACACGTACCGCCCCTCCCCGGACCGGTCCGGCGACCGGTCGCCACCAGCTAAGCACACCCGGCACCGGCCGACGCCCACCGCCGGTGAACGCCAAGTGGCCGTGGGCGAACGGGACATCGAACCCGTCCGACCCACGGCCACCCGCACTCGGAACCGCTCGTAGAGCGACTGGGGAAGCCGCTCAGGAGGCGACTCGGGAACGCCCGGAGGCGCTCCGGCCCAGGCTCACACCGCCTTCAGGTTCGGCACCTGCCAGTCGATCGCCTCCGCGCCGAAGGAGTCCAGCGCGGCGTTGATCTGCGAGAACGGGCGGCTGCCGAAGAACAGCTTCGCCGACAGCGGCGACGGGTGCGCCCCCTGCACCACCACGTGCTTGGCGGTGTCGATCAGCGGCAGCTTCTTCTTCGCGTAGTTGCCCCACAGCACGAAGACCACCGGCTCCTCGCGCTCGCTCACCGCCTTGATCACCGCGTCGGTGAACTTCTCCCAGCCCTTCGCCTTGTGCGAGTTGGCCTCGTGCGCGCGGACCGTGAGCACCGCGTTGAGCAGCAGGACGCCCTGCTCGGCCCAGTGCATCAGGTAGCCGTTGTCCGGGGCGGGGATGCCCAGGTCGGCGTCCAGTTCCTTGAAGATGTTGCGCAGCGACGGCGGCGTCTTGGTGCCCGGCAGCACCGAGAAGCTCATCCCGTGGGCCTGGCCGTTGTCGTGGTACGGGTCCTGGCCGAGCACGAGCACCCGGACCTTGTCGTACGGAGTGGCGTCCAGCGCGGCGAACTCCTGGCCGCTCGGCGGGAACACCTCGTGCTCCGCGCGCTGGGCCGCCACGAAGGCCGCCAGCTCCGCGAAGTACGGCTTCTCCGTCTCGGCGCCCAGCACCCCGCGCCAGGACTCGGGCAGCTCCAGCCCGCCGCCCTCGCCGGCCTCGACCACGCCCGCCTCGACCGTGTCCGTCACGACATCTACCTCCAACACCGCGGCTGTTGCGCCGCACGCCCTCTTTCACCCCGAACGCTACACAGCCCCACCGACAACCCACTCCCCCGTGACGCCCGTCCGCCCGTCCCTCCCCGGGGGTACGAAGCGGCCCCGCCGGGGGTACGAAGCGGCCCCGCCCCGGCGACCTGCCGGAACGGGGCCCGCGACGGCACCGCGGGGGTCAGATCAGCTCGACCAGGTCCGCGATCGACTTGACCACACGGGTCGGCCGGTACGGGAACCGCTCCACGTCGGCGGCGGAGGTCAGGCCGGTGAGCACCAGGATCGTCTCCATGCCGGCCTCCATGCCCGCGACGATGTCGGTGTCCATCCGGTCGCCGATCATCACCGCCGTCTCGGAGTGGGCTCCGGCAGTGTTCAGCGCCTCGCGCATCATCAGCGGGTTGGGCTTGCCGACGAAGTACGGATCGACGCCGGTCGCCTTGGTGATCAGCGCCGCGACCGAGCCGGTGGCCGGCAGCACGCCCTCGGGGGAGGGGCCGGTCTCGTCCGGGTTGGTGCAGATGAACCGGGCGCCCTGGTTGATCAGGCGGATCGCCTTGGTGAGCGCCTCGAAGGAGTAGGTGCGGGTCTCTCCGAGCACCACGTAGTCGGGGTTGTTGTCGGTCAGCACGTAACCGGCCTGGTACAGCGCGGTGGTGAGCCCCGCCTCGCCGATCACGTACGCGGTTCCGTTCGGCCGCTGGCTCTTGAGGAACTTGGCCGTGGCCAGGGCGGAAGTCCAGATGCACTCCTCCGGCACCTCCAACCCCATCCCGGCCAGCCGGGCGCTGAGGTCGCGCGGAGTGTAGATGGAGTTGTTGGTGAGGACCAGGAAGGGCTTGCCGGACTCCCGCAGCTTGCGCAGGAACTCCTCCGCCCCGGGAATCGGCGTGCCCTCGTGGATGAGGACCCCGTCCATGTCGGTCAGCCAGGACTCGATGGGCTTGCGGTCTGCCACGTGCGTGTCTCCCGAAGTGTTGCAGCGTCTTGCGTCGTACGAGGGCCCTGACGCCGCACAGCCTAATCCGCGCCGATGTCCGGGGACAGGACGTCCCGCCCACCGGACCGGCTCCCGGACCGCGCACCAAACCGGGAGCAACCGGGCGCCCCGTGATTGAGTGGGCGCATGAACCCGCAGACGACTCCCGGTCCGTTCCGCGTCGGCCTGATCGGCTACGGCCTGGCCGGCTCCGCGTTCCACGCGCCGCTGATCGCCACCACGCCCGGACTGCGGCTGGACGCCGTGGTCACCGCCAACCCCGACCGGCGCGCCCAGCTGGCGCGCGAGCACCCCGGCGCCCGCGCCGTGGACACGCCCGAGCAGCTGCTCGCCGACCCGGAGGCGCTCGACCTGGTCGTCATCGCCTCGCCCAACCGCACCCACGCGCCGCTCGCCCGCGCCGCCCTGCGGGCCGGCCTGGCCACCGTGGTGGACAAGCCGCTGGCCGGCACCGCCGCCGAGGCGCTGGAGCTGTGCCGGCTCGCCGAGGAGCGGGGCGTCCTGCTCTCGGTCTTCCACAACCGGCGCTGGGACGGCGACTTCCTCACCACGACCCGGCTGGTGCGCGGCGGCGCGCTCGGCCGGGTGCACCGCTTCGAGTCCCGCTTCGAGCGCTTCCGCCCCAAGCCCAAGCCGGGCTGGCGGGAGCTGGCCGACCCGGCCGAGGTCGGCGGCACGCTGTACGACCTGGGCAGCCACCTGGTCGACCAGGCGCTCAGCCTGTTCGGGCCGGTCGAGACGGTGTACGCGGAGATCGACGTGCGACGCGACGGCGCGGTGGTGGACGACGACGCCTTCCTCGCCCTCACCCATGCCTCCGGCACCCGCTCGCACCTGTGGACCAGCGCCATCACCCCGCTGATCGGGCCCCGGCTGCGGGTCCTCGGCGACACCGCCGGGTACGTCAAGTCCGGCATGGACCCGCAGGAGGCCGACCTGCGGGCGGGCCTGCGCCCGGACGGCAGCCGCCCCTGGGGCGCCGACCAGCCCTCGCACTACGGCACCCTCGGCACCGACGAGTCCGCGATCTCGCTGCCGACCGACCCGGGCGACTACCCCGCCTTCTACACGGGCATCGCCGCCGCCCTGACGACCCCGGGCACCCCGCCGCCGGTCGACCCGCGCGACGCGGTGGCCACCCTGGCCGTGCTGGAGGCCGCCCGCGCCTCCGCCGCGACCGGGACGGCGGTCCGCCTGGGCTGACGGGCGCCCGTCGGCCTGCCGTCCCACCTTCGCCGCCCTCAGATCCCGATGACCTCCACCGCCGAGCCCAGCCCCCGGAAGTCCGCCACGTTGCGGGTGTACAGCGGCAGCCCGTGGGCCGAGGCGACCGCGGCGATCATCAGGTCTATCCGACGCGGGCGCGGCTGCCGCCCGGCGGCGATCGTGAGGGTGACCAGCGTCCCGTAGCGGGCGGCGGCGGCCGCGTCGAAGGGCAGCGGGTCGAAGTCCGCCATCGCCGCGCCCAGCACCTCCAGCCGGGCCGCCCGGCTGGCCGGGTCCCGGGCCATCGACACGCCCTGCTGCAGCTCGGCGAAGGTGATCGCGGTCAGCTCCGGCACGGCCGGCAGGTCGGCCGGGTTGAGCAGGGCCAGGTCGATGTAGACGCAGGTGTCCAGCACCCCGGCCGGCCGCCGCCGGGGCGCTCTGCGGCGCTCAGCCACGCCGCCGCTCGAACGGGTCGTCTCCCTCGTCCCCCACCAGCTCCTCGGGCCCGAAGTACTCCTCGGCCTCCTTGCGCATCTGCTGGTAGTCGACCCGCGGCAGCTTCACGTGCCGCGCCACCAGCTCCTCCGCCGTGAGCCGCCGGCGCCCGGACACCGGCCGCAGCTCGGCGACCTCGACCCCGTTCCTGGTGATGTGGAAGGTCTCCCCGGCCTCCACCGCGTCCATCACCGCGGCGGAGTTGTTCCGGAACTCCCGCTGGGTAATCGTCTTCACCCCTCCACGGTAGCCCCGCGTAGCACCACTGGCTACACCCGGACGGGCCCCGCCCGGTTCCCCGAGACCCGCCATGGCGCGGAGGCGACGACGGGTCGATCCGACCGGCGCCGGAAGCGCGGGTGGGCGCGGGAGCACGAGGGCACGGGCGTGGGCATGGGTGCACGCGCAGGGGTGTACGCCGAGGGGGGGTGTACGCGATGGATGCGCCGTGGGGGATCCGCCCGGCGGATCGGGGAACCCGGGGGCTCACAGGATCGTCCTGTTGGTACGTCAGGACGTTGACGGAGCACCGGGAGGGGGAGCGCGCCGTGGCCGTGGTCGCGATGCTGCTGGGCCTGCTCCGGGTGCTGACCGGGGAGCTGGTGGCCGACAGCGGGACGCTGGCCTCGGTGGCCGCCGTCGCGGCCGTGGTGCTGGTGGCCGGGGCGGTCGCCGGGGCACTGGCCGGGGCGCGGCTGCTGGGGCCGCGGGCGCCGGCGGCGGTGCGCAGCGGGGTGCTGCGGCGGCGGGCGTTCGGTACGGCCTTCCTCCCGCAGCGTGATCCGGACGCCCGGGGCAGGCGACGCCCCAGGGCACCGGGAGCGGCCCCGGCGGCCGCGTGAATCCGTCCTGGTTTCCACCAGGCGTTCCTTCTTCGTGGCCGTCCTCCGCCGATCACTCATGTCCTGAGACCCCGGAGGGCTCGCTCCACCATGTCCGTACTCGCCGTTCTCGACCCGGCCGTCGCCCTGGCGCACGCCGTCGTCGCCGCCGTCGCCCACCTGGTGCCGACCGCGCTCGCCATCGTCCTGTTCACCGTCGCCGTCCGACTGGCGCTGCATCCGCTGGCGCGGGCCGCGGCGCGCGGGGAGAAGGCCAGGGCGCGGCTGGCGCCGAAGGTCGCCGCGCTGCGGAAGAAGCACCGGGACCGGCCGGAGCGGCTGCGGGAGGCGCTGGCCGAGATGTACCGGGAGGAGCGGGTGTCGCCGGTCGCGGGGTGTCTGCCGTTGCTGGTGCAGATCCCGTTCTTCTCGGTGATGTACCGCCTGTTCACCACCCCGAACGACCTGCTGGACCACACCCTGTTCGGCGTGCCGCTGGGCCTGCACGTCACGGGTGCGCACGGCGCCGGGCAGTGGGCGGTGTTCGGGGTGCTGTTCGCCGGGCTGGCGGCGGTCGGGTTCGTCAACTTCCGCCGGGCCCGGCGTGCGGCAGCGGCAGCGACGACGGCGGCCGCGGCATCGACGGCGCAGCCCGCCCCGCAGCCGGGGGCGGCGCTGCTGCCGTACCTGTCCTTCGGGTCGGTGCTGTTCGCGGCGCTGGTGCCGGTGGCCGCCGTGCTCTACCTGCTGACGACCGGTGTCTGGTCGGCCGCCGAGCGGGCCTGGCTGTACCGGGACGGGACGCCGGTGCCGGCGGCCGCGCTGGTGGCCTGAGCGGGGCCGCCCGTCAGAAGTGGCGCAGCAGCTCGGCGAAGGCCGCGAGCTGCAGCGTCGCCTCGTCCGGGCCGAGTTCCGCGTGCTCCAGCACCCAGGTGTGCTCGTGCGGGATGAAGACGGTGCGCAGGCCGGCCCGGCGGGCGGGGGCGATGTCGGACTTGGGCGAGTTGCCGATCATCCAGGTCCGGCCGGGGTCGAGGCCGAGGTCGGCGGTGATCCGCCGGTAGGTGTCGACCGACTTCTCGGCGACGATGTGGATGCCGCGGAAGTGGTGGTCGATGGTGGACTCGGTCACCTTGCGCTGCTGTTCGTCCTGGTCGCCCTTGGTGAGCAGCAGCAGGTGGTGGCGGTCGGCGAGGGCGGCCAGGGTGTCGGCGACGCCGGGGATCAGTTCGACGTCGCGGCTGGTCAGCGGGGTGAGCAGGTCGTCGATCCGGGCGTGCTCGTCCGCCGTGGGGGTGCGGCCGTTGAGCCGCTCCAGGCAGTCGGCGAGGCTCTGCCGGAAGACGGTGGCGCCGTAGCCGAGGGTGGCGGAGTTGGCGGTCTCGATCTCGTTCAGCAGGGCCCTGGTGCGCTCCTGCTCGGCCGGGGTGGAGACCCAGTCCAGGAAGCCGTCGATGACCCGCTCGAAGAGGACGTTGTTCTCCCAGAGCGTGTCGTCGGCGTCGAAGATCAGGGTCTGGTCGGTGTGCATCCGGTGGTCTCCAGGGGAAGCTCGGTCGGGCGGAAGGGAACGCGGGCGGGCGGCCGGGGATGCCGGTCGGGCGGCCGGGCGGCCGGTCAGGCGGGCGACAGCAGGCGGGCGGCGCGGGCGAGGGTCTCACGGAGGTTCTCCTCGGTGGTCCGCCGCCCGGCCTCCTCGACGGTGAGCCACTCCAGCGGGGAGGCCGGGTTCTCCGGCCGGGCCTGCTCCGGGGCGCCGGTGGCCAGCAGGAAGCGCAGGTCGGCGTGCTCGTGCGCGGGTTCGGCGGGTGAGGCGGGGACGGGCACCACGGCGAGGTGGACGAGGGCGGGACCGGGCCAGGGGGTGAGGTCGGTCAGGCCGGTCTCCTCCAGGCCCTCGCGCAGGGCGATGTCCAGCGGCCGGGTCTCGCCCGGGTCGCCGTGGCCGCCGACGTGCAGCCAGGCCTGCTGGCGGACGTGCCAGCGCAGCAGGACGCGGCGGGTCGGCGGGTGGACGATCAGCGCGGAGGCGGTGAAGTGGAGCGGGAAGGTGCTTCTGTTCCAGGCGTCGGCGACGCCGAGGAGGCGGCGGGCGCGCTCGTGGTCGGCGTTCTCCACCGGGCCCTGCGGGCGGTGGTCGTCCAGCAGTCGGGCCAGGTCGGGGCCCTGTGGCGGGTTGCCGGTGGTCACCATGGGTCTGCGCTCCTCGTTCCGTTCCGGGACCGTGCGGACTGCGCGGACCACGTCGACCGGCGTACGGGAGCGGGTGGTCGGGGCGGGCGTCCGGCCCCGGTGCTTCGGGTTGCGGCGAACCCGCGCAGCCTAGCCCGGGGTGCTCGGGCGGCCCACCGGTTTTCACGGCCGCACACCCGGGCCCGCGCCCCGGCCCGCACCCCGGCCCGCACCGGGCGCGCGTCGGGCCCGCGCGCGATCCTGCGGACTCCCACGGACTCCCACGGACTCCCCCCGGGCGCCCGCGGCAGACGTTCCACCGGAGGACACCTCCCGTACCGCCGGCGGCATACCGGCCGGTCCGGGCGTTCTCCCGGAGGCCGTAGCCTGTGGTGATCGTTTCGGGACAGGTGGAGGGATGTCGTCATGGTGGCTGCTCCGGCGCTCGCCGAGCTGCGCGAGGTGTGCCAGCCGCAGGCCAAGCTTCAGAGCCGCAACGGCGAGCACTGGGCGGGCCGGCTGTACATGCGGGCCGTCTCGCTGCGGACCACCCGGCAGCTGGTGCGCACCTCGGTGTCGCCGAACACCCTCACCTGGGTGATGGTGGTGTGCGGGGTCGGCGGCGGCGCGGCCCTGCTGATCCCGGGCGTGACCGGCGCGGCGCTGGCCGTGGTGCTGTTCCAGCTGTTCCTGCTGTTCGACTGCGTGGACGGTGAAGTGGCGCGCTGGAAGCGCCAGTTCAGCATGGCCGGGGTGTACGTGGACCGGCTCGGCGCCTACCTGGCGGACGCCGCGCTGATGATCGGCGCGGGCGTACGGGCCGCGCGCGGCGGCTCGGAGCTGTGGGTGTCGGCGGGGCTGGCGGCCGCGCTGGGCGTGGTGCTGCTCAAGGCCTCGACGGACCTGGTGGACGTGGCCCGGGCCCGCAGCGGCCAGCTTCCGGCGACCGAGGAGTCGACGCAGCCGCGCTCCCAGGGCATCGCGACGGCCCGCAGGGTCGCCTCGCTGTTCAAGATCCACCGGGTGACGAACGGCATCGAGGCCTCGCTGGTGCTGCTGGCGGCGGCCGTGGTGGACGCCGGGCTCGGCAACCTGGACGCCACCCGGTGGACGCTCGTGGGCATCACGGTGATCACCTGGGGCATGGTGGTCGCGCACCTGGCGTCGATCCTGTCCTCCTCGCGGCTGCGCTGAGCGGCCGAACGGCAACGCGCCCTGCACGGGAAGTCGACTCGACCGACTTCCCGTGCAGGGCGCGTTGTTTCTCCCGGGCCCGGCGGCCGGAGGGGTGCGCCTACTCGGCCGAGGAGCCGGAGGGGGCGGAGCCGGACCGGCCCGTGGTGGTGGTCGTGGCGGTGCGGACGGAACGCTTCAGTGCCATGTGCATGACAGGAATTCCCTTTCGAAGGGGAGGACGAGGGGAGGGAGTCGCTCGCGGCGAGCCGACGCGTCAGCTCAACGGCTTGCCCGGGCACCAGGCGTCGCCCCAGGCCGTCGTCTGGACGCAGCTGTGGCCCTGCCCGCTGCCGCCGTCCGTCAGCGTCGCGCCGTCGAACACCGAGGCACCGGCCGGGGCCATCCCGCCCAACCAGGCGGCGGCGCCCAGCGCGACCGCGACCACAGCCCGCGTCACGATTCCTCGCATGCCGACAACTCCCATCACTTCGGGGACAGTTCCACACGTTTCGGACGTTCCCGCAGTTCCCGCAGCTCCCGCAGGTCCTGCCGCACCGCCCGTACTCGCCACCCTGCCAGTCGGCGGATGGCCACGGCATCCCCCGCAAGGGATCATGAGCCTGCCTGGCAGCTTTAGGAGGCATGCAATGGAGCCCGGGACCGGCCCCGACCCGACCCCCGACGTACCCGCGCTCGACAGCGCGGCCGTCACGCTCTACCGGTGGACGGTCGTGCACGAGCGCCTCACCCGGGCGACCCTCGCCCAGGCCGCGTCGGAGACCGGCCTGAGCCTGCCGGAGTGCGAGGCGGCCGTCCGGCAGCTCACCGGGGCCTGCCTCTTCCAGGAACTGTTCGCCGACGACGTCCCGCCGACCGACGCCCCACCGGACGAGGTTCCGCCGACCGACGCCCCGCCGAACGGGGCCCCCGCGGACGCCGCCCGCCCGGCCGCCTGGCAGCCCGTCAGCCCCCAGGCCGCCACCGCACAGCTGCTCTCCGCCCGCGACACCGCCCTGCGCGCCCGGGAGGAGGCCCTGCGCGAACAGCGGCGGCTCATCCAGCAGCAGCGCGACGGGCTCGCGGCGCTGGTGCCGGTCTACCTCCAGGCCCGCCAGCACGCCTTCCCGCAGGGCACCATCGACCGCCTGCCCGACCAGTTCGCGGTGCGCTCGCTGCTCGCCGACGTGATCGACTCCTGCCGCAGCGAGGTGCTGGTCTCCAAGCACGGCGGGTCGTTCCCCCCGGCCGCCCTGCGCGAGGCGCTGCCGCGCGACCTGGCCCTGCTCGACCGGGGCGTCCGGATGCGGAGCCTCTACCAGCACGCGACCCGCTTCGACCAGCCCACCCGGGTGCACGCGGAGCAGCTGATCGAGGCCGGCGCCGAGATCCGGACGCTGCCGGAGGTGCTGCCGCAGCTGATCATCGTGGACGGCTCGCTCGCCCTGCTGCCCGCCCGCTCCGGCGGTGCGCTGATCATCCGGGAACCCGACCTGCTCTCCTACCTGCTGACCGTCTTCGAACGGGACTGGGAGAACGCCACCCCGTTCGCGAGCGGTCCGCAGGCCGCGCACGACGTCACCAAGACGATGAAGCAGAGCATCCTGGTGCTGCTCGCGAAGGGCCTCAAGGACGAGTCCATCGCCCGCCGCCTCGGCATCTCCCTGCGCACCTGCCGCCGCCACGTCTCGGACCTGCTGGACAGCCTCGGCGCGCACAGCCGCTTCCAGGCCGGCGTGGTCGCGGAACGGCTGGGCCTGACCTCGCACCCGGCGCCTTCCAACCCCGCCGCCGAGGCCGAGGAACCCGCGTCGGCGGCGTCCTGCCCGGCCTGCGGCGACCCGCTGGCGGCACCCGCCCCCTCCCCCGACGGCCACCGCCGCCCGGGCGGCCGCCCGCCCCGCTACTGCTCGCCCCGCTGCCGCTCCCGCGCCTACCGGACCCGGCAGCGGGACCGGGCGGACGTCGTCACGGAACCCGGCGGCGGCGTGACGTAACCCGCGCGTCGGGCGGCCGCCCGACGTGCACCGCGCGGCACCGGCCCCGAGCGGCACGGTCGGGGAATCCGCGTGCCCGCCCGGGGCCCGGCTGCTTGACTCTCCACCATGAGCACCTCGAACGTCCTGCCGGTCCTGCGCACCCCCAACCGCTGGGTCGCGTACGACGCCGCCCGGCGGCTGCTGGACATCACCGTGCACCGCGGCTCGACGGAGGCGCACGCGTACGCGGACGACCTGACGGCGACGGAGGCCCGGCGGCTGTTCGAGGCCCATCCCGACCACGTGCACGGGGGCTTCGGGGACCAGGGCGTCGGGTACGAGGAACTCCGGCGGCTGCTGGCGGCGGGCGATCCCCGGCTGGCGGAGCTGGCCCCGTTCTCGTTCCAACTGGACGAGCAGCCCGTCGGATCGATCGAGGAGCGCTTCCTCGCCGTCCTCGGCTCCTCGCCCGCCTCGCTGTCCTGGAAGGGCTTCGCCTGGCCGGCCGTTCCCGAACTCGGCCTGGACCCGCGCAGCAAGGACGCCGGTGTCCAGATCGCCCTCAACAGCGACGACGTCGACTTCGACCGGCCCGCGGACGACCACACGGTGTTCATCCACTTCCGTGCGGGCGACGTCCGGCGCGCCGAGTGGCTGGCCCGACAGGTGGGGCTGACGCCGGTCGGGCCGGCGGGGTCCGGCTGGTAGCCGCACGACGAACCCGGGGCCCGAGGCCCGAGGGCTCTGGCGCCCGGGCCTCGCGCCACCGGGAGCCGGCGGTCAGTAGCGGACGGCCTTGACCACCACCGGGGTCAGGGGCTGGTCCCCCGGCTGCCGGCTGAAGGCCACGGGCTGGGCCTTGCCGTTCGCCGGGACGTTCTCGGCGCCGACGATCGAGCTGTCCACGGCCTTGCCGCTGGAGTCGGTGAAGTCGACCTGGACCGCGTACGAGGCCGTGCCGGGCCCCGGGTTCTGGATCGTGACGACCACGGCGTGCAGACCACCGGTGCTCTGCCGGGGGAGACCGGTGATGGTGACGTCGCCCATCGCGTTGCCGCCGTCCGTCACCCCGCTGAGCACCGAGGCGGCCTTCTCCCTGGTCGCCGCCTGTTGCGCCGAGACGGACGCCTGGAAGGCGGACGCCGCCGCGGAGAGGGAGGCGGCGGCTTCGGAGGCGGCGGCCGACGCCGAGGCCGCCGCGGCCGACGCCGAGGCCAGCAGCGACTGGGCGGCGGAGGCGACGGCGGAGGGCGGTTCGCCGGAGAAGGCGGTCACGTTGGGCGGGGTGGCCGACGGCGAGCCCGCCGTGCCCGACGAGCTGCTGCTGCAGGCCACCAGCACGGCGGCACCGGAGGCCGCCGCGATCAGCGCGATCGTGCGCTGCGCCGTCCAGCTCCGGGCCGGGGTCCGGTCGCCGGCCCGGGAACGGTCGAGCGGCGCACGCCCGGGCAGCGGACGGTGGCCGGGGCCGTGGCTGGGGGGACTGTGGAGTTCACGCACCGAGGATCCCTCTCCTGATCGGTGTTCGGCGGCCGAGGGGCCCGTACGTCCCCATGCTTGGCAACATCCCGCTCCACAGCGACAGCTCCTGACCCGTCCGAGTGGGCGGGGCCGCCCCAGGGCGGGCCCCCCCCCCCCCCGCGGCACCCCAACCCCGCCCCCCCCCCCCC